>DSAL01000108.1 GCA_011380095.1 Candidatus Altarchaeales archaeon | reverse complement strand
GAAGGCGTTTGAAGACGGGTCTGACATTGAGGCGCGGGAGGGTATGAGTTACGCAAGCCTTCTCGCAGGCCTTGCAATATCCAATTCAGGGCTTGGAATGGTTCATGGAATCGCCCACGCTCTCGGATTTCGCTACAATATTCCGCACGGAGTCTGCTGCGGATTCCTTCTGCCTTATTCTGTGGAATACAACTCCTCTTCAACCAAAAACTATGATGTTGCGGCAAGGGCGTTTCACCTCAATGGCGCGAAACAGCTTTCCCAGCATCTTTTTGACTTGAATGAAAAACTTGGGTTGAAGCCGAAACTCAAAGGCTATGGCGTTTCCGAAGAAGACTTTCAGTGGATTGCGGAACACAGTTTTTCCGGGAGCATGAGAGCCAATCCGCGTGAAATGAAGGTTTCAGACGTCGTGGATTTATTAGCGCGTATGGCGTAAAAGACGGGAGTATCATGAGAATAGCGGTTTTGGACAGGGAGCATTGCAAGCCCAAGGACTGCAACTACAAGTGCTTTAGAATATGCCCTATCAACAAGACTGGAGGAGAGGCCATAACGATAGACGAGGCGTCTAAAAAGCCGGTAATCAGCGAAATACTTTGCACGGGATGCGGGATTTGCCCGAAAAAATGCCCGTATGGCGCAATCCACATAATCAACCTCCCCGAAGAGCTTGAAAACCCGGTCCACCAGTATGGCGTAAACGGGTTTAGGCTCTACAACATTCCGGTGCCCCGCGCAGGCGTTGTCGGGCTTGTAGGCTCAAACGGAGTCGGGAAAACCACGGCTCTCAAGATTTTGGCCGGTCAAATCAAGCCGAATCTCGGAAAAGACGAGGCTGGTTGGGACGAGATTTTGGAATACTATCGTGGAGACGAGATTCAGGAATACTTCCAAAAACTCAGCGAGGCAAACGTGAAGGCGGTCTACAAGCCCCAGTATGTTGAATCCATCCCCCGTCACGTTAGCGGGAGTGTGAAAGACATTTTAGTGAAAGCCGACGAACGGGGGAAACTCCAAGAAATCATCGAGACGCTAAACCTTTCTCACATCCTGGAGCGTGAAGTTAAGGTGTTGAGCGGTGGCGAGCTTCAGAGGTTTGCGATAGCGGCATGCCTTCTGCGTGACGCCGACATCTACTTGATTGACGAGCCCGGAAGCTACTTGGACGTGCGCGAGCGCATGAATGTGGCAAAGGCCATACGCGCGCTGGGGGACAAGAGGATTATCGTTGTCGAACACGACCTTGTCATGCTCGACTATCTGAGCGACAACATACACGTCTTTTTCGGAGAGGTCGGGGCGTACGGCATAGTCTCAAACATCATGGGAGTCCGCAACGGAATCAACGAGTATCTCTCAGGCTTTTTGAAGAGCGAGAACATGAGGTTTCGAGACCAAATCACATTCGACGTGCGTCCTCCTGCAGAAACCACGCACACTGAAAACCTCATTGAATACGACGATTTCAGTGTTGACTTGGACGGCTTCAGGCTTGGCGCGGAAGCCGGCGTGATACAGTCGCCTGAAATAATAGGGGTCCTAGGCCCGAATGCCACTGGAAAAACGACTTTCGTCAAAGTCTTGGACGGACTCTTGGAGTCAAAGCCGAAACTCGAACTGGATTTGGAGGTATCCTACAAGCCCCAGTACGTCCAGCCCGAGGACGTTACCGTAATGGAGTTGGGCTTGAAGAACGAGCTTGTCGCGGCATTCAGCCTGCTGACTCTTTTCGACAGGAAGATGAGCGAACTGTCGGGGGGCGAGCTTCAGCGTGTCGCAGTCTCCAAATGCCTTTCCAAAAACGCCGACGTCTACCTCTTGGACGAGCCGTCGGCGTACCTCGACGTCGAACAGCGTCTGGCGCTCGCCAAACTCCTGAAGAGGTTCGCCTACGAGAACAAGAAGGCCGTTATTGTCGTAGACCACGACGTCCTGCTGATAGACTATCTCTCCAACAAGATTATGGTTTTCGACGGGGAGCCGGCGGTGAAATGCGTCGCACACAATCCGAAGGACTTGCGGGACGGCATGAACCATTTCCTGCGTGAAATCGACGTCACCTTCAGGCGTGATCCGGAGACTGGAAGGCCGCGCGCCAACAAGCCCGCATCAGTGAAAGACAGGGAACAAAAAGAAACGGGACAATACTACTACCGGTAGATTTAAATCCGGCTCATCTAATGACTTAACGGATGAATCCGTCTAAACTCATTGTCGGAGCAATAGTTCTCCTCGTTTTTCTCGCAGGACTCTACGGCTTCCTATACCTCTATTCTCTTTCGAAAATCGAGTTGCGCGACGTCAGGTTAAATTCGATTTCTGACGTTAGTCTGGACGGATTTACGATAAGCGGGGCGCTCGTCCTCTACAACGGCGGGCTGATAACTGTCGAGGTTGAAAACATCACTTATGATGTTGTTCTCGAGGCTTCGAACCAGTCGCTCGCGTCCGGCGCAATAGTTGGCGGAAAAATTCCGCGGAGCGCAACAACCGAATTCCTTTTTTCAAACAGAGTCCGCTGGAGGCCGACTGCACAACTGGCATTCGACATAATCGAGTCTAAAAACACTTACGCAACGATTGAGGGCGAAGTGTATGTCGCAGACTTGTATCTCACAGAACTGAGGATTCCATTCAAAGAGAGGATAGACCTTGGCGACTACGTAAAGCAGTTTGTACAGGAAATAGCAGGCAAGATAATAGACTGGGTGAAAGACTTGCTCGGGCTTTAAGGTTCTATCCTGTGCCTGTCTCTTGGCCACAGGACGCATTCCCTGATGTTTTGCACTCCGCAGATTGCGAGCGTTATTCTTTCCGCCCCAATGCTCCAGCCTCCGTGCGGGGGCATGCCGTAGCGGAATGCTTTAAGGTAGAATTCAAACCCTTCCGGATTCAACCCCCTCTTTTTCAGGGCTTCTATCAGCTGGCCGTGGTCGTGTATACGCTGGGCGCCGGAACTCATCTCCATGCCCATGTAGTCCAAGTCGAACGCCCCGCATTTCTCGGGGGCATCGTCCAACGGTCTTGAATAGAATGCGCGGATGTCTGTCGGCCAGTGTTTTATTATGAACGGCTGGTGCTTCAACTCCTCGTTCAATGCTCGCTCTCCGTCTGGCGGGATGTCGTCGCCCCACTCGAGCCTGATGTCGTGCCTTGCTAGAATGTCGATGCACTCGTCGTACGTCAGCCGTTTGAACGGCAGTTTAGGGACCTTAACCTCCCCTGTTCTACCCAACGCCTCAAGCTCTGCCGGACACTCTTCAACAACAGTCTTGACAATATGGTTTACGACGCCCTCCAAATCCACTATAACGCCCTCCTCATCCTTGATGAAGGCTTTTTCAATGTCCATCTGGAATATCTCGTTCAAGTGTCTTGGAGTGTTGTGTGGTTCCGCCCGAAACGCTGGCTGGGTGATGAAAACCTTGTCCAAGCCGGTGCTCATCATCATCTGCTTGTAGAGTTGCGGGCTTTGCGCCAGAAACGCCTCGCGCTCAAAGTATGTTATCGGGAAAAGGTTGGTTCCACCTTCGCTGGCTGCTGCGATTATTGACGGGGGATTGATTTCAATGAACTCTTTTGAAATGAAGTATTCGCGAAAGGCGCGCTGTATTTTCGCGCGAATCTTGAATATCGCGGAAACCTCCGGCTTTCGGACGTCCATAAACCTGTTGTTCAGGCGCGTGTCAAGCTCCGCATCGACCTTCCCGGTCACATCAAGCGGAAGCGGTGAAAGAGACTGTGCGACGACTTGAACGGACGCAGGCTTTATCTCAAACCCCGAAGGCGCCTTGGCGTTCGCCAAAACCCTGCCCTTTATTGAGACTACCGACTCTTTTGAGAGTGTGTCGAGCGTTTTGAGGACTTCCTCGCCGGTTTCGCCTTTTTTCGCCGTTACCTGGAGGAATCCGTCCCTGTCTCTAAGTATTATGAACTTTAGTTTCCCAAGGTCTCGGACCTCGTGAACCCAGCCCGCGATTCTGACTTCACTCCCGTCCATTTCAGGGCGGATTTTTCCTGAATACTCTTTCCTCATTTTAAGCTCATTCTATTAGAGAGGCTTTCGTTAAAAAAACGTTTTACTCCACAACTACTTCGACTTCAAGCCCCGACGCCTTTTCAAGTATCCGCCCGACGTCTACCGAATTTATCCTGAGTTTTTCCCCGTCCCGCACGACAACTTTTTGCTTTTCACCGTTTTTTGTGAAAACCTTGTTTATGGATTTAACTTCCGCCGGGGATACCAGGCTTTCCGCAAGGCTTGCGAAATCGTCCACACCCAAAACCTTAACCTGTTTTCCGAGAAAATCCCTGAGTTTTTGGAGGTTGGCGCCACCCTGTCCAATGATTTGTCCGAGCATTTTTTTCTCTGACAATACTATGACCGCCTCCTCCGTTTCGACAAGATGCTTGAATGTGGCGTTCGGGTTTAGCTTGTAAAGAATTCTTGCAATCTGCATCTCGAGCGCCGTTATAAGTCCGTCGTCAAACTTTTTCTGGCATGCCGGGCAAAGCATAATCCTGTTTAGGCAGTCCATGCACAATGGGGCTTCCATCTCTAAACTTTTTTTCACCGAGAAAAAAATTAGTTTCCCAGTATTATCTCGATTGCTGAAACATTAACGGGATTTCCCACGCCATCATATTCATCTTCTGGGTTTTTCTTTTTCGACAAGCGGGGTGAACAGGTAGTATTTGGATTCGCCCTTAATCTCCTCCAGAATCTTCTCGGTTATCGCCTTTACGGGGGATATTCCGGAAAGCCGCTCTTTCATGTCGTGGAAGCTTTTGAACGGCTCTATCTCCCGCTCGTCAAGTATCTGGTCCCTGTGCTTCTTGCCTATTGTTGGGAGTATCTCAAGCTTGTGCTGGCGTGTGCTTATCGTTCCGGCGGTATTATAGAATTTTATGAACCGCTCTTCCCCGTCTTCTACAATGGATTCTAAAACTATCGGAAGCTCTGATTTCGCGGTTGGAGTAAGCCACTCGTACTTTATCCTGCGTTCTATGTGGTCTATCTCCTCCCGGTTTTCGTCTCCTATATAGACTTTTTCTCCGGCTTCAAGTTCAACGCCCTCTTTCGGGCTTACCTCCAGGAGGCTGAAGAATTCTGTCCCAATCACCTGTGCTATTGGAATGCGCTTGTGCGGCGGCATTTCAGTCTTTCCCTTGGGCAGGAAGTCTAGTACAATTACATACTCGTCTTTTTTCAAATCTAACACCCCCGATTCATATATTTAGGATTCCTACTAAAATCAGTATTCTACCGGTATTGCGCTACCAAGTCTATGATTTTACTGATTTCTTCTTCACTGTACTTGAAACGCTCTTTCGCGAATATCGCCCGCACGTCGTCAACCGTTTTCGGCAGAAGGTCCACTATCTTTACCGCGCGCTCTGGCGTCATGTTCAATTCAAGACCAAGAAGCTTTTCCTCAAGCTCCCTGCATTGTTTTACCGGAAGCTTTTCAAATCTTCTGGCGTGTTCAAGCGCCTTCTTCTGCTCGTAGAGGAGTTCCAAACCCTTTTCAGAGTAGGCCTTCTCCTTTTCCGCTAGTATTTCCGCCACTTCAGAGAGGGCTGCCGGCCTTGTTTCAAGAATTTCCATCTCCTATCACTTGGTTTGTTTTAAATGCTGGGGTGTCGCCAAGATTCGCTTGGTTTTTCCGCCGTCCCTTATCTCCACGAAGTATGCCCTGCCTTGTTTTCCAACTACTCTGCCGGTCTTCCCCTGGAATCTGGGGTGGGGAATCTGCTGGTAGGTCGGATTTATGACTATGGAGACTATGTCCCCCTCGTCATATTGGGCGAGATATTTCCGTATGCTCGCCTTACCCCTTTCGCGAGCGTCTTTCTTCAAGCTTCGCGTCCGCCTTCGCATTCCTTGTGAGCCTTTCATTTTTCTGTTTTACTGGTGGGAAAAAGGATATTATAATAACCCGTCTTCCTTTAAAAAGAGAAGTCGAATGGGATTTCCACGCCTTCGAAGATGAACTTGTGTTCTGTTTCGAGTTTGTCTGTGAGCGTGATTTCCATGGCCCGCACTTCCGAGAGTATCGTATCTTGGAATTCGACGAGCATTTCAAGGATTTTATCGTTTTTCTGGATTTTCAGGCTTATCCGCTCCATCTCGTCTAAGCTTCTGGTCTTGCGCAATGCCTGTATGTTCCTTATCAAGTCTCTTGCCAGCGCCTCCCGCATCAGGCATTCATCCTGCTTTTCGTCTATATAGACGATTCCGCAGGCGTTGTTGCTGGTGAAAGGCCGCACTGATACGCCTTTCGGAACGTTTATCTTTATCTCTAAAATCATTTCTGGCGAAACTTTGAATCCTGCGATTTCGCCGTTAACTCCGGATTCCTTGATTTTCCTCGCATCATCCGGGTTTTCCGTTATCGCCTTCGCCGCCTTGTTCGCGTCTTTTCCGAAGACCGGCCCTATCTGCTTGAAGTCTGGTTTCGCCTCAAAACTCAAACCATCCATCTTTTCCAGGTATTCCACTTTTTTCGTGTTCAACTGTTTCCTGATTACATCAGAGAGGTTTTCGCAGGTTTTCTTGACTGTTTCGTCCCCGGTAATCCTGAGGCTTGATATCGGGTGGCGGAGTTTTATCCCCGCATTCTGGCGGCAGTAGCTTCCCGCCTCAAATATCTTCCTGGCCACGTCCATCTGAGTTATCAATTCTAAATCTATTTTCCCCGGAGTCGGCCATCCTTCAAGGTGCACGGATTCTGCTTTCGAAAAGTTCAGGTGTATTTCTTCTGCAATGAATGGCGTAAACGGCGCCAAAAGCCTTGTGAGAGTCATGAAGACTTCCGTCAAGACCATGTATGTAGTCTTCTTCCCCTCGTCAATCTCCTTGTCCTCAATCCAAAGCCTGTCCCGGATTAGCTTGATGTACCATCTGCTCAAGTCTTCTACCACGAAGTTGTTGAGCGTTGAAAACGCGATGTGGTAATTGTTTTCCTCCATGTTGTCCGTCACGTTTTTGACGACATTGGCAAGGCTTGCGAGTATCCATTCATCTTCAAGCATCAGCTCGCAGTCTGCGAGATTGTGGTCGCCGGGCGTGAACTTGTCGAGCGCCATGTATTTCGCGGTGAAAGAATAGCAGTTCCAAAGGGTGCGTAAAAACGGGATTACCGCCTCGTTCAAGCTTTCTATCCCGAATCGGACGGCGTTCCATGGGGCGGTCGAGCACATCTGAAGGCGCACGGCGTCGGCGCCGACAGTATTGAAGAGCTCCCATGGGTTGATGATGTTGTTCTTGC
Source organism: Candidatus Altarchaeales archaeon (assembly GCA_011380095.1). GTDB lineage: Archaea > Altiarchaeota > Altiarchaeia > IMC4 > SCGC-AAA252-I15 > DSAL01. The sequence goes on along the minus strand of DSAL01000108.1, from coordinate 6,782 downwards.
TCTTGCTCATCTTCTCGCCCGCATCATCGAGGAGCAGTCCGCCGACAACACACGTCTTGTATGCTGGTTTTTCAAAGAGTATTGTGGAGAGCACGTGGAGCGTGTAGAACCATCCGCGCGTTTGGTCTGTCGCCTCGGATATGAAATCGTATGGGAATCTTTTTTTGAATTCGTCCTGGTTTTCGAATGGATAGTGGAATTGGGCGTAGGGTGCCGAGCCTGAATCGTACCAGCAGTCTATCACGTACGGGACGCGCTCCATTTCCCCACCGCACTCGCACTTGAACTTGACTTCGTCGACATACGGCCTGTGGAGGTCTATGTTTTCATCGACGATTCCCCGCGCGTTTTCCAAAAGCTCCTTGCGCGAGCCGACCATTTTCTTCCCCCCGCATTTTTGGCAAATCCAGATTGGCAGGGGCGTCCCCCAGAATCTGTTTCTTGAAAGGCTCCAATCCCGGGCGTTCTCAAGCCATTTGCCGAACCTTCCTTCCTTGACGTGTTCCGGATACCAGTTTATTTCACTGTTTTTCTCCACGAGTTTCTGGACTATCTCGCTCACCTTGATGAACCAAGACTTCATCGCGTAGTAAAGGAGCGGAGTGTTGCACCTCCAGCAGAACGGGTACTCGTGCGTGTAGGGGAATTTCGCGATTAGTTTCCCGGACTCCTCAAGGATTGTTATGATTTTCGGATCCGCGTCTTTTGCGAAAACTCCTTCAAGCTCGGGCACCTGGCTTGTGAATTTGCCGTCCGCGTCAAGCGGGTTTGCGAGCGGAAGATTGTTTTCGACTCCAGCATTATAGTCGTCTTCACCGAAAGCCGGCGCGATGTGGACGATTCCAGTCCCGTCCTCTGTTGTCACGAAACCGCCTGAGATGACCCTCCACGCCGGTTTTTCGAGTTTTCCGACGAAGTGGCTGAAGAGCGGATAATATTCGACGCCAACAAGGTCTTTCCCCTTGACAGTTTCAAGTATTTCGGCTTCAGGAAATCTTGCTTGAGCGAGGTTTTTCGCGAGAACGTATTTCTCGCCCTCATATTTTATGACTGCATAATCAACTTCAGGATTGACTGCGAGCGCCACATTTGATAGTAGCGTCCAGGGCGTTGTCGTCCAGGCGAGCAGGCTGAAATCCCTCTCTTTCGCCGCAAGCGGGACTATCACAGTTTCGTCCTTCACGCTCTTGTACCCTTGCGCAACCTCGTGGCTTGAAAGGGGCGTCCCACACCTCGGACAGTATGGGACGACGCGGTATCCCTCATACAAGAGTCCTTTGTCGTAAATCTGTTTTAGGCTCCACCACACGCTCTCGATGTAGTCGGAGTCCATTGTGATGTAGGGTTTCTCCAAGTCTATCCAGTAGGCCATACGTTCCGTCAGCCTGTCCCACTCCTTGATGTGCGTGAAAACGCTGTTCCTGCATTCCTCGACGAACTTGTCGACGCCGTATTCCTCAATGTCTTTCTTGTTTTCAAGGTTCAGCTTCTTTTCAACCTGTACTTCGACAGGCAGGCCGTGGCAGTCCCAGCCCGCCTTCCTCGGCACGGCGAATCCCTTCATGAAATGGTAGCGGTTCACCAAGTCCTTGAATACTCGGACTTCAACATGATGTAGTGCGGGAGGCGCGTTTGCGGTGGGAGGCCCCTCCAGGAAACTGAATGTTTCTTTTCGGTTGGACTCAAGGGTCTTCTTCATAATCCCCCTATTCCTCCAGCATTTCAGGATGTTTTCCTCTATCGCGACCGGATTGTATTCTGAAGCTTCCCCAACACTCATGTCCCTCATTTATACCGCGTCATCTTTAATATAACTTAAATCGTATTTGTTTTGAAAATGGAGCTGCCTTGGACTGAAAAATACAGGCCGAAAACCCTCGGGGAAATGGTCGGACAAGAATCCATAACAACCCGCCTCCAAGCCTACGTGGAATCCAATTCAATGCCCCACCTCATGTTTGCGGGCCCTGCGGGCGTCGGGAAGACGACTGCCGCAATCTGCATCGCAAACCAGATTTTCGGCGACATAAGCCACGACTTCATAGAATTGAACGCGTCTGACGAGAGGGGTATTGACGTTGTCCGGAACAAAATCAAGGATTTCGCAAGAACAAGGCCTTTGACCGGCGACTTCAAACTGATTTTCCTCGATGAAGCCGACAACCTCACGTCCGACGCACAGCAGGCTTTGCGCCGGACTATGGAAAACTACACGAAAACCTGCCGGTTCATATTATCCTGCAATTACTCCTCCAAAATAATCGAGCCGATACAAAGCCGGTGCAGCATCTTCCGCTTCAAGCGAGTCCTAAAGGAAAAGGTGGGCGAATACTTGAGGAAAATCCTGGATTCCGAGAAAATCGCCTACGACGATAAGGGCGTTGAGGCCATACTCTATGTTTCCGAAGGGGACATGAGGCGTTCCACGAACATACTACAGTCTTGCGCGGCTCTCGGAAAAGTTACCGAAGAAAATGTTTTCGCGATAACCACACAGGCAAGGCCCGAAGACGTCATCGACTTGATTAAGACCGGTTTGTCCGGGAAATTCATGGAGGCGAGGGGTATTTTAGACCGCCTGATGCTTGAATACGGCTTGAGCGGGGAGGATGTTTTGCTCCAGATGAACCGGGAAGTCTGGAATACCGGCATAACGGATGCGGAGAAGATTCACGTCATCGACCTTGTGGGCGAGGCGAATTTCACGCTTGTGGAAGGGGCGAACGAGCGGATACAGCTTGAGGCGCTTTTAGCCCGCATGGCTTTGGTCAAGTAAAAATGTTCGGGACTTCAGGCATCCGCAGGCTTGTTTCGGAATTGAGCGGCGACTTCGTCCTAGAATTGGGGAAATCTCTTGGGACGTTTGTCGATGTTGACACGATTGCTGTTGGACTGGACACCCGCGCGTCCGGACCGCGTATGCGAGACTTGATTGCTGAGGGGATTACGTCTACTGGCAAGAATGTTTTGGACATTGGCGTCTGCACTACCCCGACTCTTGGAGTGGCGACGGCGGACTTGGGGTTCGGCGTCATGGTGACCGCAAGCCATAATCCTCCCGAATACAACGGCTTCAAGTTTTTCGACAGAAACGGGGCGTTTAGGCCGTCTCAGGAGAAAGAGATCCAAAAAATATTTGAGTCGAAAAAATTCTTGAATGGAGTTGACGGAAAAGTTTCGCGAAAAGATTACGTTTCAAAGCACATAGAACTTATACTTGAAAATGTCGGACGTGCGGAGGGCGTGAAAGTGTTGGTTGATTGTGCTGGGGGCGCGGGAAGCACTATCACGCCAAGGCTTTTGGAGGAGATGGGGTGCAAGGTGACGGCAATCAACACTGGGCGTGACGGAGTTTTCCCGCATCCTCTTGAGCCTACCGCAAAGAATCTTGAAAAAACGCGCGAAATCGTCCGGGAGGGTGATTTTGATATTGCATTCGCGCATGACGGGGACGCCGACAGGGCGTGCGCAATCGATAAATATGGTAATCTTGTTGACTGGGATAATTTCCTGACTCTTCTTGCGTGGGGCAGGGATACTGTCGTGACTACTGTTGACGCTTCAATTCGTATTAAAGAGTTCTGCAAGAAGGTGGTGGTAGTTCCGGTCGGGGATGTCGCGGTGGCTGAGGGAATACGCGAGAATAATGCCGACTTTGGCGGGGAGCCTTCCGGAACCTACATCTTCCCGGAAATCCACATGTATCCGGACGGCGTCGCGACCGTTGCGAAGTCCGTCAAAATGGTTTCTGACGGATTATTCTACGAGAGGCTTTCCAGTATTCCCGAATTCTTCACTGAACGCCTGAAAATTCCCTGTCCCGATGATGGGAAGAATAGTGTGATGGAAAAGGTCGAGGCGATGGTTGACGTTGATTTCATTGATGTTGACGGCATTCGCGTGGAGTATGATGACGGCTGGGTTTTGGTGAGGCCGTCCGGAACCGAGCCTTATGTTAGGGTTACGGCTGAAGCAAAGTCTAAAAAACGCCTTGAAGAGATTGTCGGGGTTGGCAGGAGTTGGGTTGAGAAAGCGTTGGAATAGCCGATACTCACGCCGCATCATAACTAAACCTTACGTGTCGCATATTACCTGTATCGTGCATTCACCGTCTTTTTCCTCTATCTTCATTTCATGGTATGTGACGGCTTTCACTTCTTTTTCGATTTTAATATTGTTTTCTTCGACAGAATCTCCTAAGAGTTCGACCACTGCTTTTCCATCCGCATCATCTATTTTGACTTTGATTTCGGAGGGGATGTAGTCTTCGTATTCGATTATGAACAGGAATTGGTCGAGCAGGTCGTGGACTAGTTCCTGCCTGTTTGAGTATGGTATTTCAAGAATCCTCTTACTCTTCGGCTTAACCGTTTTCCCCCCGTAGACGGCGTGAGCCAGCGCCCGGCATGATTCTGTTAACGCTTCTTCAAGATTTTTGCCGTTCGCCCTGAACTTGAGGTCGGCCGTGTGTTCCAGAAACTCGTAGGGCATTTCATTTGGGTGAAAGGTCCTGGTCGAGGACTTCGACTATTTCCCCAAGGACTTTCGCCTTTCCGCCCTGGCTTTCCGCGAGTGTTTTGTCGCACACAAGGCATTTCACATTGGATGCTGCTGAATCGAATATAACCTGCTCGTTGCCGCAGTCGCTGCATTTGACTTTCAGAAACCTGCTTTTAGTATCCCTGCTCATTTCCCGACCTCCAACGGTTTTTTTGTTCTCGCGGCGAACACCCTCTGCCTTTTTTTCTTGCAGACCGAGCATTCTAAAAGCAATACGTTACGCTTGCCGACCTTGTAGACCTGTTTTTTAGGGCATCTGGGGCTTCCACCATACCCTTTTTTTACTTCATCATACCTGCGCCTGCCCCTGTTCATGGGGCTTTCCTTGCCTTTCCTGGATAGTTTTACGGTATGTTGAGTGTGTTTTCCGCATTTCGGGCAGTTTGTGTTTATCTTGTCTGGTAACTTCATTTTTTCTGAAAATGTAGGCATATTAAACGCATTCAGACTTTAAAAAACCGCTAGCGCGCTTTTTCCGCGATGTTTTTTTTCAAAAGAATGTTTGCGTTGGCGGCTGGAAGCCTTTCAACCATTCCCTCGCCGAAGGGTCCGTATTTCACTCCGTCCGCCCCCATCATCTCGGGCATATCCTGCATGAACTTGACTTTAACATACTCTTCGCCCGCCACGTCCGTTTTCCCAAACACAGCCTCTTTTTTCTCCGCCTTCTCATGCGCCGGCGTTTTCCAGTCGTCTGGACATTCTGTGTCCTCAAAATATTTTTCCTGGTCTTGAAGTATCCGTTCCCTGAGCATACGGTCCTTCGTCGTCTCGTTTTCAAGCGGGGTTTCTGGTTTTGGGCCCATACAGTATTTCAGTATCTTGTTTTTTCGGAGGTTGAGTATTTTCTTGTACAATTCTTTTATCTCGACCTCGTATTCCTTCGCCTGCGGGTTTTCAAGCAGTGTTTCCACTTTCATATGAAAGTCTTCCGGCATCTCGTGCAGTTTCGCCGACTCTTTTTCCAGCCGGTAGATTCTTTGGAGGTCTCCGAGAGTAAACATTTTTTACCGAAAATATTTTTTTTACAAGTAGCTTGACCCGATTTTACCGTATTCCGGGCTTACTATCTGGTCTTTTTCTATTCCACGCAATACCGAACCATACCGCTCCTGAAGCTGGTATTCGATTGGCTTCGCCTCCTCAATCGCGGTCTTAACATGCTGTTCCTGAATGTATTCGCTTTCCTCGTCCACCGCCAGGTCTCCTGCAAGCCTTATGACGCCCCCCAAGTCCCGAAGCCTTAGTGTCAGCGCGTTGCGCTCATCGTCTATTATTCTCGCCCTCTTTCCCCCCTCCTCTATGAGCGCTTCGACAGCCTCCCGTGTTGCATGGGGTATCCTTCCGTCTTTTTCTATTTCTTGCGCCGTGAACCTGGCTATCAGCCTCCTGTTTTGGGGGGTGTCTTCCATGTGGGTGTTCAAGAGTATCTCGTATCCGTTTCCAAGTATTCTTGAGCGGAGCGGGGAGAGTATGTTTTGCACGTCTTTGATGTTGCAGGCCGCGACAAACAGGAAGTCGCACGGGACGTCGTCCACCTTGATTGACGCCCCGCCCGAGTGCGGGTTCCTGCTTGTTATCGGGAACTTCTTCTCCTGCATTGCAGTAAGAATGTAGTTTTGGAGTTCGCCAAGATGCGGGAGCTCGTCGATGAACAATACGCCCTCGTGCGCCTCGTGCACTGCGCCTGGAACAACGCGCAGGTATGCGGGAGTTCCGATTTCCGGGTGCATGCCGTATGGATCATGCCGGACGTCGCCCAAAAGCTCGGTTTCGCTTGAACCAGTCGCCTGCACAAAATTTTTTCTGTTGGCTTTCAGCAGGACATGCCGTTTCTTCTTGTCTTGCGCTCTTAATGCGAGTTCCGGTTCGTCCGCCACCACCCTTATCCTCTCCTCCTGCCTTCGGTATGTCACGTTCTGTTCCGAGCCGTCGGACGCGTAGCATGTCGCCGTTATCTCGTTTCTGGCCTCTCCTTTTCTCGGAGTATTGCATTTCGTGCAGACTGTTTTTTCAGGGCTGGTTTGGGCGCCGCATCGCTGGCACTTGAACCCTAACTGTTCCGCGACATAGATTGGGGCTTTTTCAGGTTCAACAAGCCTTATCGTAGTCTGCTGCCTCACTACTTCTACTATCGGCTTCCTAAGGTCTTGCGTGTTGTGGACGATGTTGACTTGTTCGACAGGTTTTGGAAGGTGTTTTGCCAGGGCTTGCGCGAGCAT
>DSAL01000085.1 GCA_011380095.1 Candidatus Altarchaeales archaeon | reverse complement strand
CTCCACGTGTCTGCGAGTTTTTTTCTAAGGCCGTGTTCTTGTCTTTTGAATTTCGGCTTTTTCTTTTTCAGCTTGAATTTAACGTGTTTGACGATGTTTTTTATTTTTTCAACGTGTTTCGGCTTTTTTTCGGCGGACTTCTTTTTTTCAGCTATTTTGACCGCTTCTTTGACTTCGATTTTTTGTGTTTCGGACGGTTCTTTCGCAACCTGTTTTTCTTCGGCCGCCGGCTTTTCAACCGGCTTTTCTCTTGCGGTCTGGGCTGGAGCTTTTTTTCCTGCTGGTTTTTCAGCCGGCTTTTTCCCGGATTTTTTTGCTGCCGGCGTCTTTGCGGCTTTTTTTGCTGAATCCTTTTTCACAGTCTTCTTCACAGCCTTTTTCTTTGTAGTCTCCGCCATTATTTTATAACACCCTGCCTGATTTTTCTATGATGTATATCCCGTCCTGGAATATTCTGTCGTCGAGGTTTTTTATCTTTGTGGCCTGCTCTATGTTTGCGGCGGTCTGCGACACAAACTCCTTGTTTATGCCGGTTATGGTTACGTCGGCGCCTTTGACGTCGACCTTCACGTTTTCAAGTATCCTGGCGTTTCTAGAGTGATGCTCCCCAAGGAAGTTTTCTATGACCAGCTCGCTTCCCTTGACGTTGACTTTCATCGGGAAGTGGCTGTAGAATATCTTCATCCTGTATTCGAATCCGTTTGTCACACCCTCGAACATGTTTTTGATGTGGGAGCGTATGGTCTTCATTATAGCAAACTGTTTTTTCAGTGGAAGCCTTTTTGAGTGCGCGGTTAGCGTGAGTTTTCCGCCGTCTATGCTGTAGCCTATGAAGTCTTCCGTGAAAGTTCGTGAAACCTCTCCTTTCGCGCCTTTCACGGTTATCTTGTGGCCGTCAACTTTGAGTTCCACGCCTTTCGGGACTTCAAGCGTTACCTCCCCATGGTGTTTGTCTTCTTCACTCATCTCGATTTTAGTATATGTATGCTACAAGCCTTCCCCCGAGGCCGTCCGACACCGCTTTCTTGTGCGTCATCACCCCTTTGGGGGTGGATACTACAAGAATCCCGAAGTCTCTTGACGGGAGGTATCTTTTCTCCCAGTCAGTGAATCCGCTGTTTTTTACGGCGTATCTTGGCTTGATTACCCCGCAGTCGTTGATTGCTTGGTTGAGCTTTACCCTGACAGTGCCCCCCCTGTTTTCTTCCGAAACCTCGAACTCGCCGATATAGTTTTCGTCTTGGAATACTTTCAGGACTTCGACTATTAGTTTTGAGCTCGGGTAGATTACGCATTCGCTTTTTCCTTCGCGCTCGCTGTTTTTCAGGCTTATGATAGCGTCATTTAGGGGATCGTGTCTCATGTTTAGTCTTCACCAAAAAAGATTATCTTTGCGGCTTCTCCTTCCGCCCTCGCCATAGCTCGTTTAGGGAGATGTTGTTTACCTTGATGACCTTATATCTGACTCCGGATATGTCTCCCATCGACCGGCCTTTTCGCCCGCCGATTCCTTCGATTGTGACTTGGTCGTGTTCTTCTATGAAGCTTACCGCCCGGTCTCCAGGGCAGAATGCTGTTGCCTGTCTTCCGTTTTTTATGAGCTGGACTCTAACGCATTTTCTGATTGCGGAGTTCGGCTGTTTCGCCTCTATCCCTACTTTCTCCAAGACTATGCCTCGTCCCTGCGGAGCTCCCTCGAGAGGATCGTGTTTTTCCTTTAGCCCGAGCGTCCGCCTAGCGTAGTCTGCCTTCTGCCAGCGTGCTTTCCTCCTTGTTTTCCCGAGCTTTCGCGCCGCGAATTCTCCTTTGCCCATTGTGTATCAGTTAAATGTTTGTTTAGCCCCCAAAAAATGTCGTCTGGGGAAACGTGATTTTAGATATACGAGGTTTTAATATATATACATATACGTATGGGTTCATACGGTTTGGAGTATGATTTCGGCGATGTTATGGTGTCTTTCGGCTATAATCCTCGCCATCTTGATTTTTACTCCGCCTTCCCCTATCGCCTTGCCCCTGTCTTTTTTAGCCACCTGGATTTTAGCGGATTTTTTTCCGTCTTGCATTGTTAAATCCAGTTTTTTAACCGGGACTGGGTGGAATATGTTTTTCAGGAAATTGGATTCATTGTCGGAGTATTCTACGACAATGATGTTTGACTTCATCGCGTCTTTAACTTTTTTTATCTTAGAGCCGTTTTTTCCTATCGCAAGCCCCATGTCGCCTTCAGCGACTATGAAGCCGATTGCGCCTTCGCCGTGGACGCAGTCTTTTACGCGCGCTCCAGTGGTCTTTTCGAATAGTTTTATCAGCTGTAGGTCGTCTGCAGATATTTTTATCCGGCTCACTTCAAGCCCTCAAGAATGCTTGATTCTCCCGCGTTTATAACCGCAAGCACGCTCACACCGTGGGGTCTTGCGCATATGCCCCCCAAATCCTGGTTGTTTTCCCCTGAATGCAGGAATGGCGTCTTGTTGAGGGCGCACAGGTATTTCAGCCTGTCGTTCATCGGGCTTGGACAGTTCGCAGACGTTATCACGAGGAGGGGGCTGTCGAAGTATAGTTTTTCGACTGTCTCCTTGTATCCGTAGACTATTTTTCCCGTATTGACGGTTGACGCTAGTTTTTCCCTTAAGTCTTTCATTTATCCAACACCATTGATTATTTTTTTGACACGTCGGTCTTCCTCGCCTTCTTTCCTATTCCGCCGGCCTTCATCTGAAGTTCCACGGTGCCTGTTCCGGCTGGAACCGGCTGGCCGATTATGATGTTTTCGGCGACGCCCTTGAGCGGGTCTATTTCCCCGTATAACGCGGAGTTTAGTATGTGTTTTTCAGTCTCCTCGAATGCGGCTCTTGCAAGCACAGACCCCTTGCTTCCGGATATTCCCTGCCTTCCGACAGCCTGAATGTCTCCGGTTATGGTCATCCGGTCTGCGACCACCATAAGGTGCCGTATGTCGACTTCGATTCCCTGGTCTTCCAATACTTTTTCTATCTCGAGTATTATCGCGTTTCTCGCCGCCTCGACTCCTAGTGTTTCAAGTATTTGGACTAGGTCGTTTGTCGTAGTCCGCTTGGTGTCGACGCCCTCTATCTTCATGATGCCCTTGAGGTTTGAAGAGTTGACGTAGATTACGTATTCCTCGTCTTTTTTCCTGATGAATGATCTTTTGATTCCCTTGACTCCGCCGAGCTTTTTCTTCAATATTTTTTTCCTGAGCTTTAGGGCTTCGGCCGGGCTTTCGCACTCGAACGTGAATAGGTTTGCGCGCCTTTTGCATTCCGGGAATGATTCGAAGAATTCCGCCGCCGCCTCGTTGGTGGTCCTCATCTTGAAGGAGTTTTCGTCGTTTCCGCCCTCAAAGTCCGCGACGTTTTCTACCGCCACTTCACTGAGCCTTTCCGCAATTATACTCGCGTCTTTTTTGGTCTGACGGTGTTTCTCGTCCAAGTAGATGATTGTCAGCGGGTTTTTCGGCGTCTTTCTCGCGTCTATGATTTCGATGATGCGCGGAAGACCGAGTGGTACGCTGACTTCGACGACTCCAGCGTAGTGGAATGTTCTGAGCGTCATCTGCGTTCCGGGCTCTCCGATTGACTGGGCTGCTACTGTCCCGACCGCTTCTCCGGGAGTTATCCTGGATTGATGGTATACTTCAAGGTATTTTTCCTTGTCTTTGCCCTTGAGTTTTTCAAGACGCTCCTGAACGCCGAGCGGTATTTCGTATCCTGCATCCATTTTTATGCCGCCTCCTTCATGAACGGTTCAATGTATCCTGACTTGGCGGGATCCACCCCGTCTTCGCCGTATGTGAATTGGACTATTACTCCGCCGTCTCCCCTGACAGTGCAGTCGTCGTGTACTATAAGGTCTTGGAGGGCGTTGATTAGCCTTCGCTGCATGTATCCGCTTCTTCCGGTCCTGATGGCCGTGTCGACGAGTCCTTCTCTTCCCCCCATGCTGTGGAAGAAGAATTCCGTCGGTCTGAGGCCTCGCTTGAAGTTGCTTCTGACGAATCCTTCGGCCGCGGCTGAAACGTCGTTTTTCTTGAAGTGGCTTAGAGTCCTCTTCTGGTATCCTCTCTTTATGCGGGCTCCACGCACCGCCTGCTGTCCAACGCATCCGGCCATCTGCGTCAGGTTCAAAAGGCTTCCGCGGGCTCCCGACCTTGCCATGACCACCGCGCTGTTTCCGACTCCAACATATTTTTCCGCGATGCGTCCGGCCTCGCTTCTTGAGCGTCCGAGCTCCATCATGATGTAGTCTTCAAGCGACTCGTCGATTGACTGTCCGGGTATTATCTTTAGGTCGCCCCTCTCGTAGGAGTTGATTAGTTCGTTGACCCTCTCTTCCACTCCGACAAGCATCTGCCTCAACTCTTTTTTCGCGTTGGATGGAACGTCCTGGTCGTCGATTCCGACTGTGAACCCGAATTTCATGAGGGCTTTGATTGAGAGTCTCGTGACCTCGTCGATGTATTGTTTCGCCCTTTCCGAACCGTATTTCATGTGGATTTCGTTTAATAGTGTTCCGCCCACTCCGTGCGCGTCGATTATCCCATCCTTAAGCTGTCCGTTCTTGATTGTGACACGCCTTTCGAACGGGTCGTCTTCCCCGGCTTTTGGTTCTGGCGCGTTCTTCCCCATCCTGTTGCTGTAGTTTATGTTCAAGTCTTCCGGCAAAAGGAGCGAGAATATTTCTTTTCCTGTGAAAGTCGCCTTCCCCTTCGGAAGCCTGACTATTTCAGCAGTCAGGTTTAATGCTTCCGCTCTTGTCAGCTTCACGCTCTTGCGGGTAAGCAGGTACATTCCGGTCACATGGTCGTGCCGGCCCCCGATAACAGGCTTGCCGAATCTTGGGGAGATTATGTTATGAGATACTTTCATTAGTATCTCGGCCTCCGCCATAGCCTCCTTGCTTTGGGGGGCGTGGAGGTTCATCTCGTCGCCGTCGAAGTCCGCGTTGTATGGCGCACAGACTGCAGTGTTTATCCTGAACGTGTTGTATGGAAGAACCTTGACCTTGTGGCCCATCATGGACTGGCGGTGTAGGCTCGGCTGCCTGTTGAAGAGCACTATGTCTCCGTCCTCGAGGCTTCGCTCGATTATGTCGCCGGGCTTTAGTGTTTCAGCGAGGACTTCCTTGGTTTCTTCGATTATTCTTTTCCTGCGTCCTTCAGAGAATATTGCGTGCGCTCCTGGATGAGTTTCCGGACCGTTTAGGACGAGCTGTTTCATCCGGTCGATGTTCCATTCCGCAACTTCCTCGGGTACTGTCAGCTCCATTGCAACGTAGTAGGGTACTCCGACTTCGTCGATTGAGAGTTTCGCGTCGGGGCATATGACTGTACGCGCCGAAAAGTTGACTCTTTTTCCCGACAGATTGTTTCTGAATCGGCCTTCCTTGCTCTTAAGCCTTTGGGCGATGGTCTTGAGCGGCCTTCCTGAACGGTGTCTTGCCGGCGGTATTCCGGTTATCCCGTTGTCGAAGTAGGTTGCGACGTGGTATTGCAAAAGGTCCCACAAGTCTTCGATTATTAGCTGCGGTGCGCCGGAGTTTATGTTTTCCTCAAGGCGCTGGTTGATCCTCAGGATGTCGACCAGCTTGTGCGTCAGGTCGTCTTCGCTTCGGTCTGATGATTCGAGCGTGATTGACGGTCTTGCGGTTATCGGAAGTACCGGTATGGTGTCGAGTATCAGGTCTTCCGGCCGTAGTTTCAGCCCGAGGTATTGGAGGTCTTCCTCCGGGATTTTTTCGAATCTTTCCCTGACGTCTGTGACGAGAAGGTTGTTTTCGCCCTCATAGTAGGAGTATGGCCTCACGAACTTTATCTTAACCTGTTTCGCATGGCAGTGGGGACACTCCTTCTCGTAGTGCGAGACTTTTCTTGACTGCTTCCACCCGGCCTCAAAAGTCTTCTCGTTGAATCCCTGTTGTGAGAGCTCGTTGGCCTGCTTTTCTGAAAGCATTATTCTCCCGCAAGAGCGGCATGTGGAACGCAGGAGGTTGTATACTTCCTTCGCGTATCCCACGTGGATTACGGGTCTTGTAAGCTGGACGTGTCCGAAATGCCCCTGGCATTCTCCAAGACGGCCTCCGCAGCTTTTGCAGCGGATTCCCGGGTCTATGACCCCCAGGCGCGGGTCCATGAGTCCGCCTTCGACAGGGTATCCGTCCTCGTCGTAGGTCTTTGATGTGTAGATTCTTGCGGCGCTCATCTTCCGAATCATCTTGCTGTTCAAAAGCCCGAATTCGATGCTGCTGATTTTTTTTCTGACAATCATTTTCACGTCCCCCTTACGCCTTGTCCGACAGCCTGAGTTTCGGCTGTATGCACATTCCCTGAAGCTCGTTCAAAAGGAGCTTGAATGCGTACGCCATCTCTACAGGATATGTCTCAACGTCGCCACAAAGCGGGCAGTATACTTGTCTTCTCTCCATGTCGTTTACCGCGACCATCCCGCATTTGCTGCAGACTGGCACGATAACCTTGTCAGACTCGTCGAGGAGCCTGTCTTTGAGCATCATTGAGGCGCCGTGCGCTATCAGGCAGTCTCTCTCCATTTCACCGAACCTGAGTCCTCCTTCGCGCGCCCGTCCTTCTGTAGGCTGGCGTGTGAGCATTTGGACTGGCCCCCTGGATCTTGCGTGGACTTTGTTTGCGACCATGTGGTGGAGTTTTTGGTAGTAGATTACTCCGATGAAGATGTCGGCATCGATTTTCTGTCCGGTCGTGCCGTGGTATAACGTTTCTTTTCCAGTGTTTTGGAAGCCGTATTTTTCGAGTGTCCCCCTTAAGTCTTCCTCGTCGTCGTTTTCGAATGCCGTGGAGTTGATGTATCGTCCGTCCATAGACCCCGCTTTTCCACCCACCATTTCAAGTACGTGTCCGACTGTCATACGGGAGGGGATTGCGTGCGGGTTCATTATCAAGTCCGGAACCACTCCGTCTTTTGTGAACGGCATGTCGTGTTGCGATACTATCAAGCCGACAACTCCCTTTTGCCCGTGCCTGGACGCGAATTTGTCGCCGAGCTCCGGGATTCTTTCGCTACGCATGCGGACTTTGGCGAGCTTGTTTTTTTCGAGTGTTTCGGAAAGTATTACCGAGTCGACTATCCCGGACTCCATGTGGCGGACTGTCGTCGAGGTTTCCCTTCTTTTTTCCTCGACTATTCCGTAGGGTCCGATTTCCTCAAGGAATCTTGGAGGTGAAGTTTTCCCTATTAAGACTTCGGATGAGCCGACGTCTGATTCCGGAAAGATGAGTCCGTCCTCGTCGAGCTTTGAATAGGTTTCCTCCTGCTGAGCGCCTTCCGTGTCGAGAGGGGGTATTTCGAACCGGTCCCTCTGTCCGCTCGGATAATCCCTCTCTTGAGAGGTGTATGTTCTGAAAAATACTGACCGTCCGAGCCCGCGTTCTATGCTTGAGCGGTTGAGTATGACCGCGTCCTCCATGTTGAATCCTTCATAGCTCATGACGGCGACAACATAGTTTTGTCCGGCGGGCCTTCGCTCATACTGCATTGCAGCCAGTATGTCGCTTGAAACAATCGGCTTCTGGGGGTAGTATAAAAGGTTTGAGCGTGAGTCGAACCTCATGGCATAGTTGCTTGCGTAGAATCCGAGGCTTTGCTTGGACATTGCCGCCGCCATCGTGATTCTTGGGGAGCTGTTGTGCTCAGGATAAGGTGCTGCTCCGGCCGCCACCCCTAAAATGACTGAGGGGGATATTTCAAGGTGCGTGTGTTCGGGCTCGAGCTTGTATTCGCGGACTGCGATGTAGAGGTTTTCCTCTTCTTCCGCGTCAACGTATTCGATTATTCCCCGGTTTATCAGGTCGCTCCAAGTGAGTTTGCCGTTTCGGAATTCTTCAATCACTTCTTTTGTCAGAAGTGGCTTGCCGTCTTTCACGATGACGAGGGGCCTTACAGCCCGCCCCTTGTCAGTGTATATCTGGATTTCGTTGTTTTCCTCGTTGAAGCTGATTGAGGCTGAATAGTCTAGCTCTCCCTTGCGCCTTAACTGCCTTAGTTTTTCGGTTAGGAGCTGCGGTTTTGAGTGCTCTCCGATAAGCCTTCCGTTCAAGTATACGAGAGTGTTCATTTTACTCCGAAGTCTTTCAAATACTTCTCGATTGCCGAGTCTTCCGTGTCTTTTGATACTCTTGCTGATGCGGCGAGGTTTTTCACAAGACCGCAGTTCTGGCCTTCGGGGGTTTCGTTGGGACAAACCCTGCCCCAGTGTGTCGCATGAAGGTCTCGCGCCTCGAAGTGAGGGTGGTTTCTTGATAGAAGCGATGAAACGCGCCTCTGGTGCGCTATGATTGACAGGTAGTTCGTCCGGTCTAACACCTGGCTTACCCCGCTTCTGCCACCAGTCCAGTTTCCTGTGGCAAGCGCGTATGAAATGCTTTCCGAAAGGTTGTTGCTTCGGACCGCTGTTTTGACGTTTACAATCCTGTGTCTCGCATTCTGTTTTTCAAGCTGGTATTTTATGTCTCTTGTAATCTTGTTGAAGCTTACGCGGAACAGTTCCTGCATTAGGTCTCCGGCTAACCTTAGCCTCTTGTTGGAGTAGTGGTCTTTGTCGTCTTCCGTCCTTATCCCAAGGTCGAGCTCTAATACTTTTCTCGCCATGACTCCGAGGTATATCGCCTTAGCCCTCCTGTCTTTTTCGGAGTTTCCGATGTGGGGGAGGAGGAAGTTGTTTATAACCTGGTTTGCCCGGGTCGCCTGGTATTGTTTTGCGTGGCCGGCGCCCGCACGCCTTCCAAGATAGTCGAACGCTTCTTTCTCGTCCATCGGCTTGAAGCTCAAATTTTCCTCTATCTCAACCCTCATGTCGGGGTTTGGGAAGAGTCCGACGATTTCCTGGTCGCTTAGGCCTAGAGCCTTCATTAAAAGCACGAGGGGTATCCTTTTGGGGATTCCGGGGAATGCCGCGAAAAGCGTTCCCGCCTTGCGTGTTTCTCTTTTTTCAACAGTCACGCGGGAGCGGAATCCTTGCCTTACGGAGAATACTTTGGCGAGGATTATGTCTTTGCCAGTCACGTTTTCAGTGGTCGTGACGATTCGATTTGGAGCGAGGTCTTCTACTATTACGAGTGTTCTTTCGGTTCCGTTGATTATGAAGTATCCGCCGGGGTCTGTCGCGTCTTCGCCGGCCTCCATCAACTCTTCCTCGCTCATCCCGTGGAGGAGGCATCTGCCGGACTTCACCATTATCGGAAGGTATCCTATCTCGACTTCCACCGGCTCCCCGCATTCTATGAATTCGAGCGTGAGTGGTGCCGCGTAGGTCAGGTTTCTAAGCCTGCATTCGAACGGAGCTCTTGATTCCACACCCTGCCCGGACTCGTTGACCTGCGGCGAGCCGACGGTTATTTTTGAGAGCGCGAGAGTGTAGTCGGGTATGTCGACCTCAATATCCTTTTTTTCGTCTATGACTTCCTGCAGTCCTTTTTCTATCAGCCAGTCGAATGATTCGAGCTGGAAGTCGGTTAATGAATTCCTGTCAACGTATTCGTTTAGTCGTAGTAGTCCGAACAAGTTTATTCACCCTTCAATAACAACGCGATAATAGTATGACTTCCCGGTGACCGGGTTGTTTCTCGTTATCTTGATTATGTCTCCCGGCTTCGCCTTCATCTCCTCTATTGCCGGGTCCTTTTCCTTTATCTGCGGCATGAGTTCGCGTGTGACACCGTATTTTTTTAGGACTGCTTCCGCGCCTTCTGGCGTGAGAATCTCGTGTTTAGGAATCAAGTCGTGTTCAAGCAATTTTATCAAAACCTCCATAACGCCCCCAAGATTGTAGAAAAAAATAGCAAGGGTTCAAATTACTAAGACGTGCTCCTTTATAAATGAGAGTGGATTAGTGTTTTTGAACCGTTATGCGGTTATTTTTCGTATTCTTTGGCGAGGACGTCGGTTATAGTGATTATCCCCTCGATACGTCCGTTTTTAGTTACTGGGAATCCTCCGAAACCGGTTTTGCCGATTAGTTCGACTACTTCGCCCAAATCCTGGTTTTGCCGGACTGTCTTGACGTCTTTTTGCATGATGGTTTCAACGCGCGTGGAAAGGTTTTCTTCGGCGTCCACAGCCTTGAAGTTTCCGGCCTTAAGGTATTTCAGCATGTCGATGACGGTCACAATCCCCTCAAGCTCATCTTCGCGGATTACTGGAAGCCTCCTAATCCTGTTTCTCACCATCATCTTGGCGACGTCTGAAAGCATCATTCCCGGGCTTGAATTGTATTTCGGGGGCTTCATGACCTCCCATACTTTTACGTTGAAGTCGCGCGGGTGGGGCAGTACGTCCCGTTCAGTCACAAGTCCTATGACCTTGAGGCTGTCTTCGTCTTCGACTATGGGTATGCAGGAACGGTGTTTTTTCACCATTATGTCCACCGCGTCCTCGACATTCCTTGTCTTGTCGAGGTATTGTATTTCCTCCATTATTTTGGATACCGGACAGTTTATTGCGGACAGGAAGTTTCCGCCGTAATCTTTTCCGATGATATTGTATTTTTCCCCGCCTCCGAGGAAGTCGAGTATGTCTACTGCCGCTATTATGCCTTCAAGCCTTCCTGTGCCGGCGTCTGTGACGGGCAGTCTTCGCACGTCGGTTTCAAGCATCTTTATCGCAGCCTCCCGAAGCGGGGTTGTGTGGTGGACGCTTATCACGTCTTTCGACATTACTTCCACTATCGTCCCTGTTTTTTCAGGTATCTTGCTTTTGAATTCTTTCGGTCCGCGGTCCCGCCCGCCTTTTATGTCCGAGTATCGGGGTATGTTAAGTTTCATTTTATTTTTTTTAAAAGAATTGGTGTTGCCGGATGGTTTACGCTTTCTTGTGGACTATCCTGCAAAGGTCTTTCGTCGTCTTTGCTATGTCGTCGGCCTGGAAGACGTTGCGTCCTATTGATATTCCGCGCGCCCCGCACTCCATCGCGTCCTCGACCATCTGGAGCAGTTCATCGTATGTTTCTATTTTCGGGCCTCCCGCGATGACTACTGGCGCCGGACACCCTTCAATGACTTCACTGAACGACTCCTTGTCGCCGGTGTAGAGCGTCTTTATTATGTCCGCTCCGAGTTCCGCGCCAAGCCTTGCAACGTGTTTGACGTATTTTGCGTCCGTCGGCTTTTTTATTTCTTTTCCTCGGGGATACATCATTGCAAGCAGTGGGATTCCGTAGTAGTTGCATTCTTCAACCACCATGCCGAGGTCTGCGAGCATCTGCGAGTCCTGTTCTGAACCTACGTTGACGTGTATGCTCACGGCGTCGGCGCCTATTCGGACTGCTTCCGCGACAGTCCCTATGAGCACTTTGCTGTTTGGTGTGGGTGAGAGGCTTGTGCTTCCCGAAAGGTGTACGATTAGTCCGATGTCTGTGCCGTATCCACGGTGCCCGTATTGTACCATGCCCTTGTGCATGACTACCGCGTTCGCCCCGCCTTCCGCAACCTTGTTGACGGATTCCGCGAGCTTTTCAAGGCCTTTGATTGGCCCGTCTGTTACGCCATGGTCCATTGGGACTATTACCGTGTTCCCGCTTTTGCGGTCTCTTATCCGCTCAAGTCGTATTTGTTTGCCTATCATGTATGCACCCATTTAATATTGGATTTCGGGAATATTTAATGTAATCCTAGTGTTAAAAATGCTTGGCTTGGACGAGGTTTTCAGGGGGCGTGGCGCTCAGCTGCGTGTCGCCGAGTATATGGCGGGGAAGGGTATCGGCGTTGATGATTCTGGCAGTCTGGTTTGCGCTGGCGTTGAGTTGAAGCATAATTCTTTGGCGAAAGTGCTTTCTGTGGACAGGCGTGTCGTGAATTCGACGATAGAGACGATTTTGGGTGATGAGAGGCTTTCCAAGATATTTAAGAGTCTTGATTCTACGGTTTATTTGAGGGATACTGCCCCGCTTTTGGGTTTTGGGGTCTTTGAGGTGGTGCCGTCTGATGCGGCCGCCAAGGGGATTGTTGCCGGAGTTACTAAGGTGCTGATTGAGGAGGGGTTGGGTATCCGACAGCTTGTCGCCGACGATCCGATGTTCGACAATCCCGAGTTGACGGTGGTGACGGACAAGCCGATTGACAAGAAACTGTTGGACAGGCTTTTGAGGGTTGAGGGCGTGAAAGAAATTGTTGTGTTGAATTGATTTGTTGAGTGTTTGCCGGAATTTTTTTGGAGTTTCTGTTTCAGATTGTCTTCAAAAAGTTGAGGAGTTCTCCCACCACTTTTTCTTTCGTAGTCTTGTGGACGAGGTGCCCTCGCTTGTCTCCTTTGAGTATGTCTCCAAACCTTGCGGAGACTCCGCCGGTGTCTTCGATTATGAAGACGTGTTTTTTGTTGTTGAGTGCGAGCGCGATTTCGCTGAGTGTTCCGGTCGAACCGTGCATTGTGACTATCGCGTCAGCTGATGCTGCGACCAGAGTGTTTCTCGCGAATCCGAGTGTTGTGGGTAATGCTATGTCGACGTATGGGTTCGCCTCCTTTTTTTCTCCTGACGGCAGTAGTCCTACAGTTATCCCGTCTTTTGATTTGGCGCCCCGGCATACCGCTTCCATGACTCCTCCTCGGCCCCCGCATACTACGACCACGTCGTTTTCCGCGAGTGTAGCCCCGATAAGTTCAGCGAGCTCTTCCACGTCTTTTGGGATTTCTCCGTCGGACCCGCATACCGCAATCGTTTTTTTCACCGAAGGCTCCACCCCACTTTGTTGAAGAAGCTTGTGAGTGATTCGTCCGATTGTTTTAGGTTGTCGCGGAATTGCGTGACGCCAAGGCAAATGCTTTGCATGCCTTCGGGTATCTTGTCTCCCGCGTACACGTCTTTGACTTCAACTTGAAAGACGTCGAAGAGGCGTTCTATCAATTTTGATATGAATTCCGCGTCCGCTGAGGCTGGCGTGAGGATTGAGTAGTCGCGGGCTGACACCCCGTATTTTTCGCGCCTGTATTCTTTTGTCTCGCTTCTGCTTGTGAGCCGTATATTTGAGAGCTTTAGCTTGCGTTCGACTCCGCCGTCGGCGATCACCAGGTTTTCCGGCTCAACTTCCTTCACTTCGCCGTAGTGCATTACTCCCGAGTATATGTGTTTCACACAGACTTTTTTGCCGACGAGCGCGTTGAGTTTTTTGAGCTCGTATACGAGGGCGTTGATTGCCTTGTCGCTTCGGCCCATCGCTGATTCCGTGTCGCCGAAGTGTTTGGCGGACGCCGTCATCACGTTGATGAACGCTTTCTCGTCTTTTTCTTTCACGGTTTCCGCGAGTTCTTTCGCGCTTTTCAGAAATTCCGCGTGGATTTTCGGGATTTCCGGATTGCTCATCTGTATTTCCGCGTATAGTGACGGGTCTTGCCCGACGATTCGTCCTATCATGTCGAGCATGAGGTCGTAGATCGGGCTTGAGAATTTGCGGGATTCTTTCACGTTGAAGCCGAGTTCCCGGAATGTTTTGCCAAGGCTTATGTAGGTGTAGTGTGTGAGTCCTTGCACGATTGCCATGGCATGGTCATGCTCTTTAGGGGTTGATTCCACAATCTTGGCTTTGTTGTCTTCCAATATTTTTTTCAGCCAGTCAAACCATCTCCCTTTTTCAGTTGGCGTGAGAACGAAGACTTGTCCTTCGACGCCCCCAACGCGCGGTCCGAACACCGGGTGGCATCCGACGACTTCGACTCCGTTTTGGGAATGCTTTTTCATGAGTTCGACCGGCTCTTGTTTGACGGACGTCAAATCCATGAGGAGTGCGCCCGGCTTCACGTGCGGTGCGACTTCTTTGATGACTTCGTTTGTGAATCGAATTGGGACTGTGACGACCACTACATCCGCGTTCTCGCAGGCTTTGACATTGTCTTTCAGGTAAGTTACTCCAAACTCTTCTGCTACTGCTTTCCCCTTCTTTTCTGTCGGGCCTGCGATTGTGACGCTACAGCCGTTAGCCTTGAAGAAGCGGGTGAAAACCCGCCCCATACCGCCGTAACCGCCTATGAGAGTTAGATTGATCTTGTCCATATCCCGGTTGGAAAGTCTATTAAATTTACTATAATATATAGAATTAGGGGCGGATTATTGTTTGCGCGTCCAATTCTTCGAGTGTTTTGACGATTAGGG
>DSAL01000086.1 GCA_011380095.1 Candidatus Altarchaeales archaeon | reverse complement strand
GAATTAAAGTCGAGTTTCAGAAGCGTGTCTTCAGTCTTGGGCGAGCACACGCTCAAGGAGAAGAGCCTGTCCGGCGAAAGAGACAGGCTTTCGGAATCGATGCGCCAGGTCGTGTCGGAACTCGACAAGAAGAGTGTCGTAGTCGGGGAACTCGACTCCAGGTATAAGGCGGATTTCGGCGAATTCAAAAAGCTCGAGCAGGAGCATCACGAAAGCCAGGAGAGCGTGGATTCCCTCAAAAGCCTTTTGGAGTCGAAAAGGATTGAGCTCGAATCATCTAAGGCCGAGTTGAACGCCCTCCAATCATCTCAGGGGCAGGCGAAAGACGCGGTCATCGCGCTTTCCAAGCTGAAGAATGTTTTGCCGGGAATCTACGGGCCGGTATTCCAGCTTGGCTCCGTCAAGTCCGGCGAATACGAGCTTGCACTCCAGATTTCCGCCGGGCCGAGAATGCAGTACGTCGTCGTAGACACCGTGGATACCGCCGGAAAGGCGATAAAGTATTTGAGGGAGAAGAAGATTGGGCGTGCGACATTCATACCCCTCGACCAGATTAGGGCTGACGTCAGCAGGAAAAAACCCGATGTTGCGATATCTTTCGCGAGGGATTTGATTGAGTGCAAGCGCGAGTTCAAGAAGGTTTTCGACTTCATATTCGGCGACACCGTCATCGTCAAAGACTTGGAGGACGCGAAAAAAATAGGTTTCGGGGAATTCCGGCAGGTGACGTTGGACGGGGACCTTTTGGAGAAGTCCGGCTCTATGACCGGGGGTTTTTTGGCCGGCAGGCCGGTGTTCGGGTTCGCGGACTTGGAGAGGCTTGAGGCGAGGATTAACGGCTTGGATGGCGAGAAGAGCAGGCTTTCCGGCTCGCTTACGGAAGCAGTCCAAAAGCTGTCCGAAGTCGAACGAAGGCTCAGGTCTTCGAGGAACAGCATGCAGGAGAGGCAGTCGGCGCTGAAGGAGGCGCAGACACAGCAGAGCATACTGGCTGAGCGTAAAAACAATCTTAAGTCGAGGATTTCCGAGATTGAGGGGGAGCTGAATTCGTTGAGGGCGGGCGTCGAGAAGGAGAAGATTGAGTCGACCGAGCTTGAAAAGAGGATTAGGTCTGTTGAGAAGAGTGTTGAGAAGGTTGCCGCATCCTATAGTCTTGGCGGCGCCGACGTTTTGGAAGGGTTGAGGAATGAGGTGAAGGGTTTTGAGGTTGAGGTGGCGCGGATTTCCGAGAACATGCGGCACTTGAATTCCGAGATTGCCGAGAACAACAGGTTTTTGGAAGATTTGGTTTTGAGGAGGAATGGTTTGGAGAAGAGTCTTTCGGAAGCAAAATCCAACATCAATGTTTTGGAGAAGGATTTGGAGAAACTGGTGTTGGAGAATGAGAGCCTGGACGAGAAGCTTAAGAAACTCAGGTCTGAGCGGGACGGGCTTGAACAGTCTTTGACTGACACGAGCGGGGAGAAGGGTTCGATTAACGCTAAATTGTACGAGATTGCCGAGCGCCTGAACGGTTTTGCCGTCGAGGAGGCGAGGATTGTCACCAGACTTGAGGATCTTGAGCGCGAATACGGGCGTTTTGAGGGCGTCGGGCTTTTGGAGGACAGCATAAAGGCGCTGACCGAGAATTTGGAGAGGCTTGAGCAGAAGATTGCAGGATACGGTTCAGTCAACATGAGGGCTATTGAGACTTACGACACAGTGAAGTCGGAGTACGAGGATTTGATGAAAAAGCTTGAGACGCTTCAGGCCGAGCGGGCGAGCATCTACGATTTTATGGACAAGATTGAGCAGAAGAAGACTAAGACTTTCATGGACACGTTTAACGTGGTGAAGGCTAATTTCGAGCGTATTTTCGCCAAACTCTCCGACGGGTCGGGGACATTGATTTTGGACAAGCCGACGAACGTGTCGGAGTCCGGCTTGGATATTAAGGCGTCGCCGAAGGGGAAGAGGATAATGTCTTTGGACGCTATGAGCGGGGGCGAGAAGACTTTGACTTCCGCCGCCTTCCTTTTGGCGGTCCAGCAGTATAAGCCAAGCCACTTCTACATTCTCGACGAGATGGACGCGGCCTTGGACAGGGCGAACAGCCGAAGGCTTGCTGAAATGCTCTCGCAATCCCAAACACAATTCATCATGGTCACCCACAATAACGAGATGATGAGGTACATGGATTCGGCGATTGGCGTGACCATGGTCGAGGGGATAAGCCATATTGTGGGCGTTGAGATTCCAAAACTTGAGGCTTCCTGATTTCCGGTTTTAAAGGGACGCTTCCCTTATTGTATCTTTATGGAGTATAGGCGGGCCGGTCTTTCGGATGTCGAACAGATTTACGACCTCGTGTATTTTTACGCGGGAAAGAATCTGATGCTTGTGCGGAGCCGGAGTTATTTGTATGAGAATCTCAGGGATTTTTTCGTGGCAGTCAATGATTCAATGGTCGTCGGGTGCGGAAGCCTCCACATCACTTGGAACGATCTTGCGGAGGTGAAAAGCCTCGCGGTCGACCCCCGTTTTGTGAAGAAGGGCGTGGGCGCCGGACTTTTGAAAAAATGCTTGGAGGACGCGAAGTCTTTAGGAGTTAAAAAGGTTTTCACGCTTACTCTTGAACCGGAATTCTTCGAGAAGAACGGGTTCAAACGCGTGGACAAGAACACTTTGCCGATGAAGATTTGGGGTGAGTGCAGCAAGTGCCCGAAGTATCCCAACTGCGATGAAATCGCCCTGGTGTTGGATGTGGACGGGAAGTCCTAATACCAGCCGTTTTTTTTCTTTCCCGAAGGCTTTGCGCCAGCCCAGTCCAGAACCTTCAGGCCTTTTGTCAGCAGATTTGGGTTTTCCCTGTCGATGATTTTTTGTATGAGTTTGCCGGGGTTTTTCGCTACCATCCGAACTCCAATATCGCGTGGCTTTTGGAATATGCAAGTCAATTCCTCAAAGTCTTTAGTGCTCCTTAGATCCCACTGGTTTTTGGCGCCTGATGCGAGTATCGCATCCACCCCGTATTTCCCGCAAAGACTTAGGTTTTGGGATATCCTGCCAATAATCTTCACACGGTCTGTCGGCCGTGCATTCAAGAGTGGTTCGAACAGTGTAATGTATTTCATCCCGCGTTCGGCCATCATTTTGAGGACTACGTTGTCGAGGCCCCCCTCCCGGTGGTTCATCAAATCGTTTTTCGAATTTAATTCAGGGGCGACCAGCGCGTCAACCGTCCAAAGCTCGCACGCCTTGCGGTATGTTTCAGGGTCGCTGGAGCGGACATACACCAAGTCTGCCAGTTCGAGCGCGTGTTTTGCGTCCCGGCCGGGCTCTCGTTCGATGACGGCCGCCGTTAGGACCTCAATGTCTTGACTTATCTTCCTTGTTTTTTCGGCGAACGACTTGAAGTCTTTTCCGTACGCGTTCACGGCGACTATCCCGTCCCAGCCGAGTTCTTTTGCAAGCGAAAGCGTCTTGTCGGACGTGTCGGAAACGTAAGCGTCGTATTTTTTCATGAAAAAACCCTCCTCGCCTTTTCGACCGCAGCCTCATGTTTTGCGGGATACACCGCGAGTTTTATCCTCACGTGAATGCAGTCGCCTGATGCTACTAGCTTGTATCCTCCGTTTTCCGCGGCCTTCTTGTCGAGCCGTATGTATAGGTTGCAGTCTTCGTCGACAAGGTCTTGTATGTTTGACCTGACTTGCTCAAGTTCTTTTTTGGACAGGCCCGCCTTGACTTTTTCCACGAATTCTTTTACCTCATCCTGCTTTTCAAGAAGTGCTTTAAGGGAGTGGATTTCTTTGGTGAATACGCCCCCCTCGGTTTCAGGCGGCAAAACTTCTTCAGACACGCATGAGTTTTCGGGTAGAATCTGTTTTAAAGACGCCTTTACAGCCTCAAGCCGCGTCTTCTCCGCGTATGCGGTAATTTCTATGTAGTGTACGTCCACTAGTCTTATTTGAGGAGGAGAGAGTTTATAAGGAGTGCGGGTGCGTGGGGTATGAACCAGTTCCTGAAGTCCAAGTAGGTTCCGTCTCCAAACTGTATGTTGACGAACTTGTCGACGACAGGCTCGTTTTTAACTATCATCTTGTATCCGACGTCGGGGTGTCTGCCGAGATTTTCCACCACTATTCTAGCCCGCCTGAAGTCTCCTGAAAACGCGCTCCTGCATTTTCCCTCGTACGCCTGGAGTGTGCGTTGCGTGAAATCGTGTTTTTCCGAAGCGCTCGCGATTGTTTCCGCCGCAAGCTTTCCGCTTCTGACGGCATAATATAATCCTTCACCGGTAAGAGGCTCCCCGAATCCCGCCGCGTCCCCTACCAAGAGCGTGTTGTCCGCGACAATTTTTTTATTGAAGTCGCCGTAGGGTATGAGCGCGTATTTTGGGGGAGTCAGGTTTGGAAGTCCGATGCGCCTTATGAGTGTGTCAAAAGATTTTTTTATCTTCTGTCCTTCCCCCAGAAGGCATCCGACACCCACGTTCAAGCATTTTTTTTTCGGGAAAACCCAGCCGTACCCGTATGATACCGCGTCGAAATAGAAGTCTATCGCATCGCCCTGTTTTTGCAGCATCCCCGGGCTTGCGGATATTTCCGCCTCGCAAGTTAGAATGTATCTAGACTGGGACTGCCTGTTTCCGAGCAGGCGGGATATTTTTGAGTTGACGCCGTCGGCGCCGACCAAGACGCTCGCGGAGTAGGTTCCGCCTGACGCCTCGACTTCGACGCGGTTTGAGCTTGCGAAAAACCCTTCTACTTTTGATTTGGGGATGACGTCGGCTCCAGCAGATGCCGCCTTGTCCAACAGGTGTTTGTCTAGGTTGACGCGTTCGACGGTTGTGACAAGTGTTTTATCGTAGGTTTTTTCAAAATTGTTTTTTTTGTAGTGCATGCGGATGGTATTGCACTCCTTCTCCTTGATGTGTTTGGGAATGTCTTCCAAGAGGTTCATGCATCGGACGGTAATCCCGCCGCCGCACGGCTTGTCGCGTGGGAATGCGGCCTTGTCGAGTAGCAGGGTTTTTAGTCCGTAGAGCGCGCAGTATCTTGCGGTTGTCGAGCCGGCGGGTCCTGCGCCCGCGACTATGACGTCGTATTCCATTTAAGCTACCTTGGAGCCGTTTTTGATTTTTGAGTCGGGTTTTAAGAGTGTTGGAGCGTCCTGCTCGTCGACTGCCGCCAAAAGCATTCCCCTTGATTCTATGCCGCGGATTTTGGCGGGCTCAAGGTTTGAGACTACGATGACTTGCCGTCCGACAATGTCTTGGCCCGCGTATTTCTGTTTTATTCCCGCCACCACCTGCCGTTGCCCCATCTCCCCCAAGTCTATTTTGAGGATTATGAGCTTGTCGGCGTTAGGATGGTTTTCAACACTCCTGATTTCCCCGACCCTAAGGTCGAGTTTGCTGAACTGTTCGTAGCTTACCATTTCAACATCACTTTTTGCATCCTCTTTTTTCGCGTGTAAGTATTTTTCCGCGAAGCTTTTAATCTTGTCGTCCTCAAGCTTTTGGTATAGTGCTGAGACTTTCCCTATCTGGTGGCCTGCCTCGACTTCGAGCTTTTTCGCATCGTCAAACGAGTGCTCGTGGACTGCGCCCGCAAGGTCGAGCATCCCCCAGATTTTTTCCGCGGATTGGGGGAGGAACGGTTCGGAGACTATTGCGAGAGTCCGCAGAAGGTTCGCGCAAAGGTATAGTGTGGTGTCATTCTCTTTCGCCCACGGCTCTTTCATCTGGAAGTATTTGTTTCCTTCTTGTGCTATGTTCATCATCTTGGATAGCGCCGACATGAGCGTGAACTTGTCTACTGCATCTCCCACGATGTCCGGCTGGGTTTCAATGAATTTGACGAGCTTCTTGTCGGCGGCGTCGAATTCCTTTGGATTGGGCACTATCCCCCCCTTCTTTTGAGATATGAATGTGAGGGTTCGGTTCACGAAGTTGCCGTACGTGGCGATAAGCTCGTTGTTGACGCGTTCTTTGAATTCGTCAAGCTTGAAGTCGGAGTCGCTTGACTCTGGCGCGATTGAGAGGAGGTAGTATCTCACGGCGTCCGCGTCGAATTCTTTCAGTATGTCGTGGAGCCAGATGACCCAGCCCCTGCTCGTCGACATCTTCCTGCCCTCAAGATTTAGGAATTCGTTTGAGGCTATCTGCCATGGCAGGTTGTATTCGCCATGCGCCATGAGCATTGCCGGCCAGATTACTATGTGGAAGGGTATGTTGTCTTTTCCGATGAAATGGACGATTTTGCATTCTTCCCCATTCATCCAATATCTCTTCCAGCAGTCTTCGTCGCCTTTTTCTTTCGCCCACTCTATTGTCGAGCTGATGTAGCCGATTGGCGCGTCAAACCAGACGTAGAGGACTTTGCCTTCCGCACCGTCTGCTGGGACGGGGACTCCCCAGCTCATGTCGCGGGTGATTGCCCGGTCTTTCAATCCCTCCTTTACCCAGCCTTTGGCGAAGTTTCTCGCATTGTTTGGAAGGTTCCTGCTGACCTTGCCGGAATCCACCCATTCAGCGATTCTTTCGCCGAGCTTGCTTAACTCGAAAAACCAGTGTTCGGTCGCCCGCATTTCAGGAGTGTTCCTGCAAATCGTGCAGTAGGGGTTTACGAGCTCGTGGGGCTCGAGTTGTTTTCCGCATTTCTCGCACTGGTCTCCCCGCTCGTCCTTCGCACCGCACTCGGGACACTCGCCCTTGACGTAGCGGTCCGGGAGGAAGCGGTTGCAGTTTGGGCAAAACGGGCGTTCGACTGTTTCGCGGTGGATGAAGCCGTTTTCCTCGACTTTCTTGAAGAATTCTTGACTCAACGTGTAGTGTTGGGGTCTTGCAGTCCCCGAAAAGTTGTCGAACTCGACGCCAATTCTCTTGAACGCCTCCAAATGCATTTTATGGTACTTGTCTACAACGTCCTTTGGAGAAACGCCCTCCTTTTCCGCCGACACTGTGATTGGCGTCCCATGCTCGTCTGTCCCGCAGATGTAGAGGACGTCGTCGCCTTTAAGCCGGTGGTAGCGGGCGTAGACGTCGGCCGGTATGTAGCAGCCTATCGCGTGGCCCACGTGAATCGGACCGTTGGCGTAGGGCAGTGCTGCTGTTACAAGAATTCGCTCTGGCATAATTAGAGAAATAGGTTTTAGGAAGATAAAAAAAGGTTTGCCGGGTTATTTTAAAAGTGGCCTTGCAGTTTGGCTTTTATAGAGTCTTTTGGGACGAATCCGGTTATCCTCTCAACAGACTTCCCGTCCTTGTAGATTATGATTGTGGGTATGCTCATCACGTTGTTTTCTCTTGCCGTCTGCTTGTTTTCGTCGATGTTGATTTTCACGAACTTGGCTTCTTTGACTTCTCTGCTGAGTTCTTCTATGACTGGGCCGAGTTTTTGGCAGGGCATGCACCAGGGCGCCCACAAGTCAAGTAGCACGAGGCTGTTTTCTTCCAATATTTTTTTGAATCCCGCGTCTGTAGTTTCTTCAACCATTTTTAGAAGATAAGAATAGGGTTCGGGCGGTTAAATATCCGCCCGCCCCCTTGTGGAAACCGGTTAAGTTTCTAGCATTGGCCTGAGGCGACCGCGGTGGTGTCGCCGGAGAGTTGTGTTGCGCATTCGGCCGGCGTGTCCTCGAATTCGGCGCACAACGCCTGCTTGTATCCTTCCGGAGTGCGCGAGCCACTGTAGAGTTTGCCGTTCACGAATACTGTCGGGCTTCCCGTCGCGTCCCAGCTCTTGCTCATCGCAAGGTCGGCTGACGCGTATTTTTCGTAGTCTTGCGCCTGGCAGGATTTTATCGCCGCAACATCATAGCCGAGTTTTTCTGCGACCGCCTCCCAGCATTTGTCGGCGTTCTGGCTTGTGCAGGCGTCGTTCATGGCGAGCGCGAAGTCGAACCATGCGCCGGTGCCGTAGAGGTCTTGCACGCAGTTTTCGCGGATGTTTTGGTTGGCCTCCTGGACTCCGTGCATGGAGCAGTATAAGTCTTCATCGTCCATGCAGTAGTTTGGGCCTCCCCCGCCGTATCCTTCATAGTAGATGTATTTTGGCTCGAATTTGGCTTTGTCGCCTAAAAGCCTGTATGCCGGCTCGATTGCCTCTTCAGCCATGTTGCCGTAGGGGCAGTAGCTCATTATGAAGAAGGTTAAGGTCGGCTTTTCGAAGTTGTGGCAGACTGGGGTGCCGTCGCAGTCGGCGTCTTCACAGTCTACTTTTCCGTTGCCGGTGTCGTCGATTCCGTTGTCGCATACCTCTTTTGTCGGATTGAAGCTTGCGCCTACAAGAAGGCTTTGGTAGTTTCCTGCGGGCTCAAAGTATCCTTGTATTCTCGCGTAGTTTGAGGCTTGCGATATGCCGGTTTTCGGGAATAATAGTGCTGGCAGGACTTCGACTCCCGTGTCCTGGTAGAGTTTCTTTCCTTCCGCGCTCATGTAGTCCACTTCCTTTACGCTCATTCCCGGGAACATTTGGGTTAGTTGTGCGACAAGGCTTGGGGTGAGTGAGACGCAGTCGGAGCATCTTTTGTCGTTTAATACTATCATTTCGAATTTCGGTTCTTCAGGCAGGCTTTGGCATGACGCCGGCTTTTCCCCTGTTATTGCGTTGCAGATTGCGCGCGTGAAGTCGGCTGAAGTTCTTCCGCCGGAGTATCTGGCGTCGTTGATGTATATTGTCGGGCTGCCGGACGCCTGTCTTGCCTTCGCCTTGACGGATGATTCGGAGAGCAGTTGTTTTCCTTCATCGCCTTCGTAGCAGGCTTTCAGTTTCGCTACGTCAAGTCCTGTTTTTTGCGCGCATGACTCCCAGTTTTTCGGGATGTTTGACATTGTTTCGTCCATGCAGACTAGCATGTCCATGTACTTGTAGCCGCCGCCATGGTATTTTATGGCGCAAAGTTGCGCGATGTTTCCGTCAACCTCGTTTTGGCCGTGGAGGCTTTGGAATTTTCCGTCTCCGAGGTCGGTTACGATGTAGTCGAGGTGGAAGTCAATGTAGTCGCCCATTTCTTTGAGGACCGGGGCGATCGCGTCAATCACCTGAGTCCCGTAGGGGCACTGGCTCATGACGTAGAATTCGAGTTTTATTTTGTCTTGCGGGTTGACGTTTGATGTTTTGAGTGTCGTGGTGGTTGCGCCGGATACCGCCATTCCTGTCGGAAGGCAGTCTTGCTTTAAGGATCCCACCTGGTAGAAGAGGTAGAAGTTCAACGCCAGCGACAGGACCACTATTGCCGTCAGCGCCTTGTCGAGCGATATCATCATTTGGTCGTCTTTTTTATCCTCTTTTTTTTGCGGTTTTCCAGCCATTTTCACCCTTTTCCTGAATTTGAGTTTATTACATACGTCAGGCGTGTTAAAAAACTTTATTCACGCCAAAACAAAACATTTTTGAACAATGTTTGTTATTATAGCCCAAGACTGGTATAAAAATGCTGGAAAACGCTGTTTTTTGGCTTTAAACTGGTTTTAGACGCTGTTCACTGAAGTTCATCCCAAATGCTTTGGATTTTCGCGCCCTCAAACTCGCCGAATTCCACAGACGACTCAAGTATTATACTCTTCACGCGGACTTTTTTGGAGGCGGCGAGAATCTTCGCCCAAGCGGACGATACGCCCAAGTCTTGTGCTATCGACTCCGCCTCTTTTTCAAGCTCTGGCGTCAGTCCGACGGCAACCACCTTCACGCCAGAAAGCTTGCCGGCCAAATCATCGTAGACTTCCTCAAGGACGAAGACTTTATCGTATTTATCCAAGACTCCGGCTTCAAGTAGTTTTAGAAGCGACGCTGATGAGACGAAAACCCCGCGCCTCCTCCTAGTCCACCAAACGTATGCGGTCACTGCGATGATGAGCGGTATTAGTAGGGAGGCTGTCGCGATTATGAACGGAGTTATCGTCGGAGTCACCAAAAGCCTCTTGTCTTTTGGATTGTAGCCGAATCGTTTAGCCTGAACGCCAAACCAGCCGGATTCGGGACAGTTGAAGGCGTAGTATCCCTGATAGTCCGTCCAGACGTTCATTGGCTCTGCGCCCGGACACTTGAACTCCAACTGCGCGAGTACCCCCAGACTGTTGTCGTCAACCACCTGAAGCTTCGCCTTTAATCCCGCAACGGCATAAAAGGGCATGATTATGTCAAGACTCGGCCGTCCGAAACCTTGCACCCCCGCCTCTTGTTCAGGGCAGGGAGGGCACGGGCCTCCGCAGTCAACATCCTCTTCGCCCCCGTCAAGCATCTCGTTAAAGCATTGGCAAGGGGGGCACGGGCCTCCGCAGTCGACGCCAGTCTCGCCCCCGTTTTGGATTCCGTCAAGGCAGGTTGCGGGTATCGTATAGTTCACAAGCTGTCTGCCATAGTCTTTTGTCTGCGGGACGGTGGTGGTGGGGGCGGAAGTTGAAGTGGATGTTGTGAGCGTGGATGAGGAGGTCGTGGACGTGGTTGAAGTGGATGGAGTGGTGGTTGTTGAGGTGGACGTGGTGGACGTGGCTAGTACCGTAGTAGTGAGTATGGTAGTGGTGAGGATGGTGGTGGTGGGCCTTACAGTCGGACCGGGGCCGAGCGTGGTAGTAGTGGTTGTCTGGGACTCGTGCGCCTCGTATACGGTAAAACCCTGGACGCTGAAGATTATCTGTCCCGGCGTGTTTTCAAGTATAACGCATTCCGGGGGGGCGCATAATACCCCGTCCTTCAGTATGACGGGGTTCGTGAAGTTGACGCCAGTGAATGTGATGAGCGCGGCCCCCGAGAGCATCGGAATGTTCGCCGAATCGACTTCACTGCGGTTTAGCGAGAGCAGGACGTACGAGTCCAAGTCGAGTATGCCGATTGAAGTCAGGTCTTTTCGGCCGGTATAGTTGATTAGGGCGCCGCCGCCTTGCAGTACCACGTCGACCGCCGTCCACGCGAGCTCGCCCCGTATGCCCGAAGTATTGAATGCCTGGTTGGCGTCCATGATTTGCGCGGGGAGCGTGTGGACCATAAGGTCGAAGAGGACGCCGTCCTCAAAGAGCAGTTGGGGGTTTGTGCCGGCCAGGACATTGTAGGTGAAGCCGACTTCAGTAAATGATCCGCCGACGTCTTCGGTTAGAGTGTCGCGCCTTGCGCCGGAATCAATGTTGTATATGAAGGTCGTGTTTAAAGAAGTCTCGGATATTGTGGAGGCGAATGCCGGAACTCCTAAAACAAGGAGTAACAACAGGATGCGGGAGCGTGTTTGGGATGGCATGATAGAATATTGAGTGAATATTGAATAAAAGGGGTTTCAGGGGGTTGAAGCGCCCTTCAAACATTGCTTGCAGACTCCCCGGACGGTCATGCAGTTGGCGCACGCCTTTCTCCCGCAGATTTTGCAGGAGTATGCCGCAACGCCCAGACCGCATATCTCACATACCCCGTAAGACGCCATCGTCTCTTAGCTTGCCTTTGCGAAACTGAGTTTTTCCGGCTTCACGTCCACTTTCGGAAGCTTTAGCGGGGGTGGAAGCTGGATTTTTCTTGAAAGGTCGAGGGCTTCAAGAAGGCAGTCTTGGACGAGCGCGTTGGTTATTTCGACGACCGCGTCTTTTTTAAGCTCAATCTTGTCCTTCTCCTCGCTCACCATTTCATCGAAGTTTTTGGCGTAATACCACAAGCTTCCTTCAAGGGATATGCTTCCGACATCCGGCTCGTACTTGACGTCGTATTTGAAGTTGACTGCGATGTAGTCGCCAATCCGCGGGTCATGCTCCTTTTTCATGGAGTCGATGTTGCTTGCCGCATTAACTTCAATGCTCTTCGCACGCTTTCCCGATTTTTCGCACGCAATCTTTTTTACCTGAAAATTCACTACACTCATCGTTTAAACACCGTTTTATGCCGCTGTAATATAAATTTCTCCGTAAAGGTCTTCCTGGCTGACCTGCAGCCTCCTGTCATTAACAAGGTGAAGCAGGCTAATAAATGTTGAGATGACCTCCTCCGCGCCGGACTTGGCGATGTCGGAGAAGTGGACGTGGGGGGCGCCGAACAAGCGCTCCATGACCTTGCTGTAAGTCTCCTCAATCAACAGTACGATATTGCCGTGATCCTCCAAAACCACGTCTTGGGGGACGAACTTTCCAGTCTTCGCGTCCAAAACACGCTGAGCACTCCTGTCTTTCTCCCTCATGACAGACTGCAACGCCTCAATCAATTCTTCCGCCGTGACCCTGCGCTTCACAAGCCTTGCGGGCTTCGCCTCAATAGGATACGGGTCGGCGTCGAGTCCCGCAATCGCCTCAATAGGATAGTTGGAGTCGAAGAGGAAGAGCATGTGGTGTTTTATGTCGTAGGGGTCGGGCTCCAACTGCGGGGAGAGGACGTCTGATTTCATACGAAGCAGCACGCTTGAGACGAGGACGACGTTGGCTGGAAGCCTGAAGTTCATTTCAATCATATCATCAACTTTTTGACTGTAGCGTGAAGCGAGTTCCGTCAAGTCAATGTCCCACGGATTCATCCCCTCCAAAACCGTGTTAAGGATGTCCCTCCAGCCGTATTCGCCGGCATACATCATGGAATCAATCTGCTCGTTCATTTTAAATAATTTACGGGAAAACCCCGCCTAATACATTCAGCCACACAAAAAAACTAAACCCACACCCCTGTGGAACAATATATGGAAGGCATTATTTAAAAACAAGCTTTTCCGCTCGCTCTGCTCGCGCAAAACCTTGACCAAAAGGCCTTTTCCGAGGTTTTAGGGAAAGCGTTATATTCCCATAAATTTAATGGTTTTCCATGCACGAGGCCGGATTCTACAAAAAACTCGAAAACAATGCTGTAGAGTGCGGGCTTTGCAACCACCGGTGCGTGATAATGCCGGGTAAAAGAGGCGTTTGCGGAGTCCGTGAAAACCGGAAGGGAACCCTCTACTCGCTCGTGTACGGGAGGCCGTGCGCGATTCATGTGGATCCTATCGAGAAAAAACCCCTGTTCCACTACCATCCTGGAAGCTCCAGCTATTCTGTTGCGACCATGGGATGCAACTTCAGGTGCGCGTGGTGCCAGA
Source organism: Candidatus Altarchaeales archaeon (assembly GCA_011380095.1). Lineage (GTDB taxonomy): Archaea > Altiarchaeota > Altiarchaeia > IMC4 > SCGC-AAA252-I15 > DSAL01. The sequence goes on along the minus strand of DSAL01000086.1, from coordinate 1,111 downwards.
ACGCGGATATTTCACAGGCGGTGGGAAAAGAGATTGAAGGATTCGAGCTGACGCCTGAAGATTTAGTGGCCGACGCGGTAGAGCGGAAGTGCGACAATATTGCATATACTTATACTGAGCCGACCGTGTTCATGGAATACGCGCTGGACTGCATGGAGATAGCGCGAGAAAAAAGACTGGGGAATGTCTTCGTGTCTAATGGCTTCATGAGCGGTGAGGCTGTGGACGCGTTGATTCCAGTATTGGACGCAATAAACATTGACTTGAAAGGATTCAACGAAAGATTCTACGAAAAATATTGCGGTGGGAGGCTTCAGCCGATACTCGACAATATTGAAAAATTCTGGAAGAATGGCGTGTGGGTGGAAGTCACAACACTAATCGTTCCGACACTCAACGATTCACTGGATGAATTGCGAGCGTGCGCGAAATTTCTCGCGGAACTGGACGTGAATATCCCCTGGCACATCAGCCGATTTCACCCAGACTATAAGTTGACGAATGTTGAGGCGACGCCTGTTGAAACACTCCGCAAAGCCTATGAAATCGGGAAAAAAGAGGGCTTGAAACACATCTACATCGGCAACATCTGGCACGAAAACGCGGAAAACACCTACTGCCCGAAATGCGGGAAGATGATGGTTGAGCGGGATGGGTACTATGTTAAAAGTAACAAACTCAAAAAAGGGAAATGTGGAGAATGCGGTGAGAAGATAGAGGGAAGATGGAATGGCTGATAATTTAACAAAAGAACAGAGAAGCCATACCATGTCAAAAATAAAAAGCAAATGGACTGGACAAGAGAAAAAAATTCATGATTATCTAAAAGGAATGAAAGTAAAGCACAAGATGCATCCAAAAATAGAGGGAAATCCAGACATATTATTAAAGGATACAAAAACTGCTGTTTTTTTGCATGGATGTTTTTGGCATAAATGCCCTAAGTGCTATAGGAAACCAAAAACCAATAAAACGTATTGGATTTCCAAGATTGATAATAATGTTAAGAGAGACAACAGGAATAAAAAAATAGTTAGATCAGCAGGATATAATGTTATTGTTGTGTGGGAACATCAGATTAAGTCAGAATTTGATAAAGTCATAAATAGGT
>DSAL01000042.1 GCA_011380095.1 Candidatus Altarchaeales archaeon | reverse complement strand
GTGCTGGGATTTCCCAAATAAAATAGGCGGTATGAACTAGCTTCCCCGACATTTTAGCGAAAAATCCCCGTTTTTAACTGTATCCGCCTGGTCTTTCTGTCTCGTCTTTTTTTATGTTTTTTTCGGTTTGCAGGGCTTCGATGTCTGTGACGGATGGTTTTATTGTTTCAAGTGCGTTTTCGAAGTCTTTTTTTGAGACTTTCCTCGCTTTCATGTCTTTTCTCAGAACGCCAAGCGCGGCTTCCCGGCATACTGCTTCGATGTCGGCTCCGGTGTAGCCGCTTGTTTTTGTGGAGAGTTCTTCAAGGTTGACGTCTTTTGCCAGGGGCATGTCTTTCGCGTGGATTTTGAAGATTTCAAGTCTCGCGTTCTTGTCGGGTCTTGGGACTACGACCGTCTTGTCAAATCTGCCGGGCCTGAGAAGCGAGCGGTCTACCATGTCGGGCCTGTTGGTGGCGCCCAAAATCATGACGTTCTGAAGCGCCTCTATCCCGTCCATTTCAGTGAGTATCTGGTTGACGACGGTCTCGGTCACATGGCTTCCCGAATGCATTCCGCGGGCGGGGGCTATCGCGTCAATCTCGTCGAAGAATATGATGGTCGGGGCAGTCTGCCTCGCCTTTTTGAAAATCTCGCGGACTCCCTTCTCGCTTTCCCCAACCCACTTGCTCAAAAGTTCGGGGCCTTTTACTGCGATGAAGTTCGCGTCACTCTCGTTCGCCACGGCTTTCGCCAAAAGCGTCTTTCCACACCCTGGCGGACCGTACATGAGGACTGCCTTCGGAGCCTTGATGCCCATCTCCTTGAAGGCCTGCGGATTCTTCAGCGGCCATTCTATCGCCTCCATCAAATCCCGCTTAACCTCCTCCAATCCTCCGATGTCAGTCCATTTTGTGTCGGGAACCTGAATCAGGACTTCGCGGAGCGCGGACGGCTCGACCATCTTCAAGGCCTCGTCGAAATCCTCTTTCGTAATCTGCATGTTTGCAAGAACCTCCTGCGGTATCTCGTCTGTATTCAAGTCTATTTTCGGAAGCAGTCGCTTGAGTGCGTGCATCGCGGCCTCGCGGGAGACCGCCTCCAAGTCCGCGCCCACGAATCCGTAGGTGATGTTCGCAATCTTGTCCAAGTCGACGTCTTCCGACAAAGGCATTCCGCGCGTGTGGATTAAAAGAACTTCCTTTCTGCCGTCACGGTCGGGGACTCCAATCTCGATTTCCCTGTCGAACCTGCCGGGCCTTCGGAGCGCCGGGTCGAGGCTGTCGGGCCTGTTGGTTGCGGCAATAACGACCACGTCGCCCCGGGCGACAAGACCGTCCATGAGCGCCAGAAGTTGCGCGACAACACGTCTTTCGACCTCGCCCTTCGTCTCGTCACGCTTTGGAGCTATACTGTCGATCTCGTCGATGAAGATGATGCTTGGAGCGTTCTGGCTGGCTTCTTCGAAAATCTCGCGAAGCCGTCTCTCAGACTCCCCGTAAAACTTGTCCATAATCTCGGGACCGTTAATGTGCAAAAAGTTGGCGTTGCTCTCGCTCGCCACCGCCTTCGCCAAAAGAGTTTTCCCTGTTCCCGGAGGTCCGAACAATAAGACTCCCTTCGGCGGGCGTATCCCCAGTTTTTCGAAGAGTTCGGGATGCTTCATTGGGAGTTCAATCATCTCGCGGACTCTTGAAATCTCCTCCTTCAGTCCGCCGATGTCCTCGTATCTGATGTATTGTGTGGTCATTGCCGTGGAAACGGGTTCCGGCTTCACGTCGATGACGGTTTCTTCGACAACCTGGACTATTCCGCCCGGGCTTGTCGAAACAACGTTAAAGAGAATCTGCTCCTTTAATGTAGGAGTGTAAAACTGGTCGCCTGAAGTCATGGGCATCCCCAAAAGAATCCTGTCTTTAAGATAGTGCGCGAAAGTCTCGTCGAATGAAATCTTTACTTGGACGGGCGCCATCGTGATTTTCTTGGCTGGCTTCGGGTTCGCCTTCCTCACCTTCACTTTTTCGCCGAGGCTTGTGCCCGAGTTTTGTCGTATGAGGCCGTCCATGCGGATGATGCCCCTGCTCTCGTCTTGAGAGTGCGCCTGCCAGACTTTGGCCGCCGTCGTCCTGTCGCCGGTTATTTCGATTATGTCGCCTGTTGTGACGTCAAGCTTTTCGCAGGTTACTGTGTCAAGCCTTACGATGCCCCGTCCGACATCCCCCTGCATGGCTTCAGCCACCTTAAGCTCTATTGTTTTTTTGGCCATCTTATCATTCTTTGAGTGCTGTTTGGATTTCTATTCTATTTTATTAGCAGGATAAATATAAAAATGTTGTGATTTCCTATTGGTTTACGCGTATATTCTCGTAGTACCTGTTTTTCAGAAACTCCCTCAAAAAAACCGTGGCGTAAGAGCCCGCCCCAAGCTCAAAATGGAATACCGCCTTCCGAAAACCATCGTTCAACTCGTCCTCGCCCACATCAAATTTTAAGTCTTTGGCGAACTCAAAACACTCGCGAACATCACCCCCGGAACTCCAAGACCGCTCGCCCCGAACATCGAAATCCACGGCATCTACTCCCTCTCCCTCCAAAATACGTCGGCTAACATCATCAACATTAGACTTGAAGCCCACGACCGGAAGACGCTCAACAGTATAGCCGTTTCGGATGCACTCGCTCAACGCCCTGTTGAAAACATACGACTGGAACGCGTGGACGAACATCACCTGAAGGCTTTCGGGCAGACGCTTCAAGGCCCCCAAATAATCTCCGGGATTCTCCACCAAATGATTGAGCATGCTCTTTTCAGGCCCAAGATAAGCGGGCGCGACCTTCAACGCCTCCTTGAAATCGCCGGACCACGCAATCCTCCTAAATTCTTTCGCCCCGCCACTTTCATACTCGTTGTCTGAAAAACCGCCAAGATAAGTCAAGACCGCCCCCTCCAAATCACCCTTCAAAATCTTCTTCCCAATCACGTGATTAACTGGACGCTGGACTCCAAAACGCTGGACTCCGTAAAAATTCGGGTAACCCGCAGACAAACCCCCGGCGATATCAGCAATCCTACCCCCGCACTCGTCAAGCGGAAGCTCAATCCCGCGCACAGTAACCAAAAACCTGTTGCCGGAAAGATTTCCAAGATGAATTGGGGCATGGCTTTCCGAAAAATCCTTCAAAACCAAATCCTTCAAACCAACCTTCTCAAGCGCCTCACGCGAAACATCATGTACGCTCATCCTCTGCGCCGTAACGGCAAACTTATCCTTTGTTCCCGCAAAACCGAAACGCTTTCGGCTCACATGAAGCCTCGAAGACAATTCCCCCACAGCCCGGAAGACGCTCCAATTCCTCTTCACCAACGTAAAATGAGTGTAGGCGCCAGACGACGACTCAAAATCAGTTTTTCCCTCTACAAGACAAACATTTCCCGACGACGTCATCTCCTCGACAATAAAATCCTCCGGAACCTGCTTTAGAAAACCCCCCACACCCTCAGTCGAAGTCCCGTAAACCTCGATTCCGACGCTCTTTTCCAAATCCGGCGGATCCATCCTGAAATACTTAATATAAACTTCCAGCTATAATACAATACAATGAGCTACGCGCAACTGCAAGAGCAAGTCCGAAAATACGATGAGAAACGCGGCTGGATAGACCAGTCATACCAGACAGTCCTCCACATGCAGGAGGAAGTCGGGGAAATCAGCAGGGAACTCCTCGCAGAACAAGAATACAAGAAACGGGAGTTCAAAAAAGAAGAGCTCGGACAAGAAATCGCGGACCTGCTCTACCTCACAATCAAGCTCGCAAACCAATACAAGCTCGACCTCGACCGGGTCTGGAGCGACGCGTTCGTCCGATACGAGAAAAAATAACGCGAGAACATTAATGCAAAAAAGAAAAATGAAGGAACTCAACCCCTGGGAAGTCGGAGAAATCAAAGACTACGGCAAACTCATAAAAGAGTTCGGCATGAAGCCGATGGACGACTACAGGATAAAATACGACGACCTGCTCTACATCAGGCGGGGGATCATATTCGGACACCGCGACTTCAACCTCATAGACGAGGCAATCGAAAAGAAAAAACCCTACGCCCTCATGACCGGCCTCATGCCGTCGGGAGCATTCCACTTCGGCCACAAGATGGTCGCCGACGAAATCAAATACTTCCAGGACAATGGCGCCCAAATATTCATATGCGCGGCGGACATAGAATCCTACCTCATGCGGGGAATCCCCCTTGATGTTGCGAGAAAAACCGCGGTAGAAGACTACCTGACCAACTACCTCGCGCTCGGAATCAACCCCGAAAACCTGACGTTCTGGTTCCAGTCCGACTACAGGACCGAATACTACAGGATGCGCGACCTGCTTTCCAAACGCCCGACATTCAACGAGCTCAAGGCGATATACGGCGAACTCTCGACAGGCAAGATAATTTCGGCTCTCACGCAGGCCGCGGACATACTCCACCCCCAGCTCAAGGAACTGGGCGGGAAAAAGCCGGTGATAGTCCCGGTAGGCGCCGACCAAGACCCCCACATCAGGCTTACACGAGACATAGCATCCCGAGAAACCGAATACGACATTATTCCCCCAGCCGCAACATACCACAAGTTCATGGGGGGGCTTCAGGGCGGGAAGATGAGTTCAAGCGACCCGAAAAGCCACATCTCACTTTTGGAAGAGCCGAAGAAGGCGATAAAGAAAGTCATGGGCGCAAAAACAGGTGGCAGGGAGAGCGCTGAAGTCCAGCGGAAGAAAGGGGGAAGACCCGACCAGTGCATGATATACGAGCTGTGCCTCTACCATCTTGTTCCAGACGACATAGAGCTTGCGAGAATACACGCGGAATGCGTGAGCGGGGCGACCCTTTGCGGAGACTGCAAGAAACGGTGCGCGGGATTCCTGACGACCTTTTTGGAGGAGCATCAGAAGAAGGTTGCGCAGGCGAGAAAGACCGCGGAAAAGATTGCGAAAAAGAAAACCTAAAGCCACGCCAAAGAAAAAAATTAAAAATCCAGGCAAACCCAAAAATAATCTAGACGCAAAAATGGATGTGCGAATCCGAAAGACGGAAAGGCTTGAAGGCCGGGTTAAGATTCCGTCAAGCAAAAGCTACACGATACGCGCCCTAATCGCCGCAATGCTGGCCGACGGAGAAGTCACTGTAAAAGAACCATTAATCAGCCGGGACACCCGCGCCTGCATGAATGTCTGCGAAAAACTCGGGGCGAAACTAAAACTTGAAGATGGAGACGTCTTGAAAGTCCTGGGAGTCGGCGGGACACCCGCGCCTCAAAGCGGCCTGATAGACTGCATGAATTCGGGCACAACACTGCGGATTGCAACAGCCGTCGCATCTCTTTCCGAAAAACCCGTTTCATTCACGGGAGACGAGTCGCTTCGAAGCCGGCCGATACAGCCGCTCCTAGACGCTCTCGCCCAAGCCGGGGTTCATGGCGAAGCGGTTAATGGAAACCCTCCCGTGAAAGTCAGGGGGCCATTCACGGGGGGGCGAATCGAGATTGCCGGAAACTTAAGCAGCCAATACCTTTCAGCGCTTTTGATGACCGCGCCGCTCGCGGAAAAAGACTCTGAAATAATCCTCGCAAGCCCTCTCAAAAGCAGGCCTTACGTTGACCTGACGCTAAGCGTTTTAGGGAAATTCGGGGTTAAAGTCAAAAACAAAAATTACTCTAAATTCCAGATTCCCGGCCGGCAAAAATACGGTGCGAAGGAATACGTTGTTGAAGGCGACTATTCGAGCGCCGCATTCATCCTCGCCGCAGCCGCGTTAACTGGGGGAAAAGTCGAAGTCTTGAACCTGAACAAAGACTCTCTTCAGGCCGACAAAAAGATTGTGGAAATACTCGGGAAGATGGGGGCGAAAATCGAGGCAAAGCAAAACTCGGTGATAATAGAAGGCGGGAATAAACTCAAGGGCGCGACAATCGACCTGTCAAACAGTCCCGACCTCCTGCCAATCATCTCAGTGCTTGGAGCATGCGCGGAAGGAGAAACACGCATCGTGAACACCGAACACGCCCGCCTCAAGGAATGCGACCGGATAAACGCGATGGCGACGGAACTATTCAAGATGGGCGCCGACTTGGAGGAAGCCGACGACGGCCTGATACTTGGGAAAAGCTGTTTGAGCGGGTGTGAAGTCCACGGCTGGCTCGACCACCGCATAATAATGAGTCTTGCGGTCGCCGGATTATGCGCCGAAGGTGAAACGAAAATCACGGGAGCCGAACACATTGATGTGACTTACCCGGACTTCTTCAAAGACTTGAAAACGCTCGGAGCGAAAATAAATTGAGGATAAAAGCATTTATTGAAATCTGGAAGAGCATGATTGAAATGGGCTTAAACGAAATTCGTTTAGGCGCCGAACTGGTAAGGGATGCGTTAAATCCAAAAAGGAATGTTTAATTCAAATCCTAAGTTTTTCAGAGACGACGCTTTGATTGCCGGTCTTTAAATCCCTTATCTCCCACACTCTGCCTTCTCTCCCAGACTTGATGACAAAATCCCCGGTTTTCTCGCACAGCATCCTGAATTTTTCACTGTCGTTGACTTGCAGTTGGTTTACTGCGTTGGCAAGGCAAACCGCGTATTCACCAGCCAGCGATTCAGTTATCCTACACGTATTGTCGAAAAATGTTTTGAAAGCCCCCTCGATATTTCCGGCATCCAAAAGAGGGTTTGGCTGTTTTACTCCTGAAATAAAATCTTTAAACAATTCGGGGGTGTATTCACCCACCCTAAGGCTGCCGTGCCTCACAATCCCCTCAAGAATCTCCCGCTCTTTTCGGTCTGGCAGGCTGTCTTCACTCTTGCCTAACGACTTCATAAAAACCGGAAGACATTCGATGAAAAAGCCGTGCACTCTCTGGCTCAAGCCGTTGTTTACCCCGTTTCCACAGTATTCTTTCGGGGAGACGCCCGGGTTATTTACTTTGCCGGCATCTAATGGAGGCTCCGCGTTGGCGTCAGACATCCGGGAATTTGAAAAATTTATTATCTTGCCCATTTTTGTTTAGGTTGGACTGTATAACTATTCTCGGCTTCAGGCTTAAAAAAAGGGCTTAAGTCCCGGCCAAACCCTTGGAAAACCAGAAAAACAAGAATTCAGTCCGAAAAAAACATTTATATATCAATGTGTCGCCATTATAAAATCAAGACATGGCGCAAAAACAACCCTTAACACAGCCTCCGAAAGATTTTACTGCCGAAAGCCTGCACGACAGGATGCATAAGACACGCTACAACGAAGTTTTCGAAGACTGCGAAACATTGACACGTTACTACTGCAAAGGCAAGGAGGCGCGCATGCTCGCAGTCCACGCGGAAACGGCGAAGGAACACTTGTATAACGAACGCGTTAAATACATTTCACGGCTGGATGCATTAATCCGGGACAACATTGATGACGCCGGCGAGCGCGAAAAATTTTCAAAGATTATCGACCTCAAAATCGAACGGTGGAATCAGGGAGGTCAACCATTCCTATCACGGCCCGACTTGTCGACGGAAAAAAAGAGATCGTCTGAGAAAAAAACCAGCCACGCCCGGCTTTTCATGCAGTATGTCGACGCGCTCGGCGGAAACGACTCTGAAATGATACGGGCGTGGATGCTCTCGAAAAACAAGAGGACGCTTATGCCTGAAACAGGAGAGAAAGACCCGTCGGAACAAATGCTTATGAGCGAGCTTGAAAAATCCATTCCCATCCGTGGGAAAAAAGAGCTCGATGGGCTTAACGACACGCTTACCGCGGAAACACTTTTCACGGCACTCATAATCCGAAAAACACTGACCGAAGCGTTATCCAAAGTCGACAACAGCGAAATCATTCCAGATAGCAGAATGCCTAAAGAGCGTGTAAGCGAGCTCTTAACTTCCAAAAAAGAATTCGGGCTTGCCATAGAATTAATGCTAAATTCCGAAGGTCTTGGGGTCGCTCAAATGAATGCGATTCCGCACGAACTAAGGCGGATGGAGCGTGCCATAAAAGACAACAGGAGCCTCGCCGAAAAAATAGTATTGAAGATCGCGCAAGACACGGATTCCGAGGGGGCGAGAAAAGTGGTTAACGCAGAATCAGTTCTTAAAAACGCAAGGCTTAGGTTTTTGAAAAAACACTTGGACGGGTCGGAGGGAGAATTCCAGGAATTCCTAAAAAAACTCCAAAACTCATGGGGCGTCTCCAACTCAAGCGTAAAAAGATACGAGGACGACGGGACTATAGACAAGTTGACCGAGCCGATACTCTCAAAATATCCGAGCATCGAGGGCATACACACGGTATTCGCAAGGAGGTATGGTGCGAAACCCAAAAAACTAATATCCCACAAGTTTAATGAAGACCGGGAGAAGGAGCTCGGCCTCATGGTTGAAGCCCCAATAAAACACTTTTCCGAGGAGATGGAGCCTTCCGCGAGAAGAACTCTCATAATGGATTTCGCGAAACTAAGCCTTGCCAAGGCAAACTACCTCAACGCATTATCCGAGTTAAGCAAAGACTTGAAGTGGGACGTTAACCTGAAAAAACACATAGACATCATACGGGAACAAATGATGGATTCGAAGGGCTGGACTGAAGGCCAGGTTGAATTCATGCTCGAGCAAGTGCCGGGCAAACAGCTTAAAACAGCCTAAACCCGAACAACCTTCGGCTTGTGGGCTTCAACTTCTTTTTCTTCAAGAATGCAAAAGCTCATTACTATAACCCTGTCGCCGACTTTGGCGAGGTGCGCTGCGGCGCCGTTGACTTCAACAACGCCGTCACCCCCCTCTATGACGTAAGTCTCGAACCGGCTTCCGTTATCTAGATTGCAGACCAAAACCTTCTCGTTAACGCTTAATCCCGCAGTTTCAATCAGCTTCTTGTCGAGCGTGATGCTCCCCTCATACTCGAGGTTAACGCCGGTAACCTTCACTCCGTGAATTTTCGACTTCAAAAAACTCCGAAACATTTTAGCATAACTCCGGTTGAATCAAAAACGTTCTAACCAATAAGTATTTCACACAATTTAAGCTTTAACACCGAGGATTTCCCCAAGTTTTCTGCCGGAACTCTCCTCAACATCCTTGTAGAGGCTTCTGCCGTGCGAGTCCATGGATACTATGAGCGGAAGGTTTTTGACCCTCAAAACCCAGAAGGCTTCCGGCTCCCCGAACTCCTCAAGCATGTGGACTCCGACGATTTCCTCAACAGATTTCGCGATAACCTGCGCGGCCCCGCCTACTGCTGAAAGATAGACTGCGCCGAAATCGCAGAGCGCCTTAAGCGTCTTCTCGCCCATCCCCCCCTTCCCAATCACCGCGCGGACGCCATACTTTTTTATTACGTCCGCCTCATACGCCTCCTCCCTGATGCTCGTGGTCGGACCGGCCGCAACAACCTTCTCATCGCGCACTACCGGGCCGCAATGGTATATCGCTCCGCCATCCAGTTTGAGCGGAACATTCTCCGGCCTGTTTTCAACCAGATGCTTGTGTGCTGCGTCGCGGGCGGTCACTATGATTCCGGACAATTCGACCTTGTCGCCCGCCTTAAGACTTCGAGCGACCTCCTCCGTCAAAGGGGACGTGATTTTCAAACTTCCACCTCCAAAGTCTTGACGCGCGACGCCCAGCACATGAACGATACTGCAACAAAAAAGGAGGCCGGATGCCGTGCGAGCTTTCCCGCCTTGACTGCCAGAACGCTCGGACCCCCGCCCAAACCCATCGGCCCGATTCCGAGACTATTGGCTTTTTCCAAAAGACTTTTCTCAAGCCTTGCGAGATTTTCATCAGGATTCACGTCGTCAATCCGCCTGAAAAACTGTTTCTGTGAAAACGATATTGAAGTTCCGGACAGGCCGCCAATTCCCACTCCAATAATGTTCGGAGAACAAGCCTTGCCCTGGGTGCGGTAGACTGCGTCCAAAACGCATTTCTCGACTCCCGCCAAATCCCGTCCCGCCGAAAGCGTTCGGTCGGGAAGCTTGTAGAGGAAGGTCGCGTTCTCGCTCCCGCCCCCCTTAAGCATCAGGTCGACGGCAACCTTGTTTTCATCAGACTCCTGGAACAGGATTACCGGCATTCCCGGGCCGATATTGTCGCCGGAATTCTTCCCGCACACGGCGTCGACCGCGTTGGCGCGCAAAGGCACCTCAACTGTTGCGCGGGCGACGGCGGAAAGTATGTTCTGCCTCAAATCCTGCTGTGAAACCTTTTGCGGATGCCTGACGTAGAAGACTGGAGTCCCAGTATCCTGGCATATTGGAAGGGATTTTTCACGAGCAATACTGATGTTTTCCAAAATAGTGTCCAAGACTTCGCGAGCGACTCCGCCGGATTTAGCCCTCAAATCCCGCAGGGCGGACTCGACGTCGCAGGGCAGGTCGGTGGCGGCCTGCCTTATCAACTCCACAATACTGTCTTCAAGACCCTCCAGTTTAACACACCCCGCTGTTTTTGATGGAAATACTGTTTAACAATTCCCCGCAGGCTAATAAAATCAGATTGGATTAGTGGAGGTATACATTGCAGACCGCGGTAGTCTCGTTTTCAACATACTTTTTCATTAGCTCATGAGTCTTTTTGATAAGGCATTCCGCACGGTCGCGCACCGACTCCGGCTTAATATTGTTTTGCGCGACGCCCGTTGCAATCGCCGCCCTGCAGACCGCTTCGGCAACACGCGGCGCTACCGTAATGTCGAGGGGATTGGGGATTATGAACTCTTTGCTCAACCTGTCCCCCACGCTTTCCGCCAGGGCGTTGGCTGCCGCAAGCTTCATCTCCTCGTTGATGTCTGACGCCATGCAGTCGAGGGCGCCCCTGAATATTCCTGGAAATCCGAGTACGTTGTTTATCTGGTTGGGATAGTCGCTTCGCCCGGTCGCCACGACTCCCGCGCCTGCTGAAATCGCGTCTTCCGGCAGGATTTCAGGGTCCGGGTTCGCCATCGCAAATATTATCGGCTCGGGATTCATGGACTTGACCATTTCTTTTGTGACAATCCCGCCTTTTGAAAGGCCTATGAAAACGTCTCTGCCAACCATCGCTTCGGCCAGGCTCATGACGCTGCACGTGTTTTTCTCGGAATCATACCCCATCGACTTTTCAGTGAGCTTGGCGGCCTCGCGCTTGACGGAGTTGAGGTCGCTTCTTGAAGGGCATATGACTCCCCTCGAATCCGTAATCACGATGTCTTTCACGCCGTAACTATAAAGTATTTTGAAGACGGCAATCGAGGCGGCTCCAGCCCCGGATATGACGACCTTCAAATCCTCCTTTTGTCTGCCGGTCAATTTCAAAGTGTTGATTAGGGCGGCAAGCACTACGACCGCAGTCCCATGCTGGTCGTCGTGGAAGACCGGGATGTTCAACTTTTCCTTAAGCTTCCTCTCGACCTCGAAACAGCGTGGGGCGCTGATGTCCTCGAGATTGATTCCCCCAAACGTCGGCGAAATGTTCACTACCGTGTCGACTATATCGTCGACATCCTTTGTTGAAACGCATATTGGGAACGCGTCGACTCCCGCGAACGCCTTGAAAAGCTGGCACTTGCCCTCCATTACCGGCAGCCCTGCTTCAGGCCCTATGTCGCCCAAGCCCAACACTGCCGAGCCGTCGGTCACGACCGCGACCATGTTGCCCTTGTTGGTGTACTCGTATACTTTGGAAACATCCTTGTGGATTTCCTTGCAGGGTTCCGCAACTCCCGGAGTGTATGCCAGGCTCAAATCCCTGGTGTCGTCAAGAGGCGTCCTCGAGAAAATCTCTATCTTGCCCCTGCTTTGCTTGTGAAAGTCTAAAGCCTCCTCCCTGCTCACGCGATTTCCACTTGACATCAGATAAAAATTATCCCCCCAACCTATTAAATAGCTGGGTCAAATACTATACTTGATGTCAAGCGTTTTCGGAAAAATATTCCGGGCCGCAACCTGGGGCGAATCCCACGGTCCGGCAGTCGGGTGCGTGGTTGACGGATGCCCCTCCAACCTCGAGCTTACAGAAGCCGACGTGCAGAAAGAGTTGGACAAGCGCAAGCCGGGGCAGTCAGACCTGACGACATCACGGGGCGAATCAGACACAGTCAAGATACTTTCAGGCGTCTTCGAAGGAAGGACTCTTGGCACGCCAATATCTATGATGGTGGAAAACCGGGACGCCGACCCGTCAAGCTATGAGGAACTCATCGGAAAGCCGAGGCCCGGCCACGCAGACTACACGTACATGGCAAAATACGGGAACGTCGACTGGCGGGGCGGGGGGCGGGCGTCGGCGAGAGAAACAATCGGGCGCGTCGCCGCAGGCGCAGTAGCTGGAAAACTCCTCGAGACTCGCGGAATCAACGTAATCGCATACACCAAACAGATTGGCGCGGTCGAATCCAAAGAATTGTTAGACTCATCGATGAAAGGCATCCAAGACCTAATCTACTCCAATCCTGCAAGAACCATTGACGCATCCGTCGCCAAAGACATGGAGGAGCAGGTCATGGTGGCAAGAGCGCAGAAAGACTCGGTCGGCGGAGTAGTCGAATGCGCGGCGTTCAACGTCCCGCAAGGGCTTGGAGAACCCGTCTTCGACAAGATTTCGGCAGACCTGGGGAAAGCAGTACTCTCAATACCCGCCTGCAAGGGCGTGGAGTTCGGGCGGGGGTTCGAGTTCGCGCAAATGCGGGGAAGCGAGAGCAACGACGAGTTCATCCTGAATGACAAAAAAGTTTCGACGAAAACCAACAACTGCGGGGGGATTTTAGGGGGCATGACAGACGGGATGCCGATAGTATTCCGCTGTGTCTTCAAGCCGACGGCGAGCATAGGGAAAAAACAGAAGACTGTGGACGTCAACACGCTAAGCGGCGCGGAAATACAGGTTGAGGGACGCCACGACCCCTGCATCGTGCCGAGGGCTGTTCCGGTAGTCGAGGCTATGGCGAAACTCGTCTTGGCGGACCACGGGCTCATCTCGGGATTCATTCCAAGACGCCTTTAAAAAACATTCCCCTATTCTTTTTATATAAATGCTTGTCTTCGAATATGTTGGATATTATTTTCACTGTTAACGTGGTGTATTTGCAATGGCAATGGAAAAACGGATAATCGAACTGAAGACTATCAAGGAAGGAAGGTATTTGATGATTGACGACGCACCATGCAGAGTAACAAAAATCAGCCACAGCAAGCCCGGAAAACACGGGGGCGCCAAACTCAACATCGATGGCGTCGGAGTCTTCGACGGCAGGAAACGGTCCTTGATGAAGCCCGCGGGCGACAAGGCGGAAGTCCCGGTAATCGAGAAGAAGATCGCCCAAGTCTTGAATGTGATAGGCGACGCCGTCCAGATGATGGACATGGAATCATACGAGACCTTTGAAATGCCGATGCCAGACGAGGCGGAGATAAAAGACATGATGAGGGAAGGCCAGGAGATAATATACATAGAATACGGGCCCGACCGCAAAATCATGCAGGCGAAGGGATAATAACGCCTCCACCCGTCAGGCCTTGCACTGGCCTGTGCGAATGTCGAAGGCGATGCAGGAGTTGTCGCAAACGCGCTTTGGGTCAAGCTTGCACATCATTGTAAGGAAATACTTTGATGGCGCGGGTTAAAAATAAAGATGGCGAAAAAAGGATACACTGTCGCGCTAATCAGCATGGAGGAGAAAGACAAGCTCCTCGACAATCTTCCAGAATACTTCACATCCTGCAAGGCCTACATCCACGGACTGTGCGTCGAACTTGTCACAGACGACAAGTGTTTCAAGGAAATGTGGCAGGACAATTTCTCCGGCATCAGCGACACAATCCGCCCGCACTGCCGGGTCATATCACTGACTAACCATGAATACGGCGATACGACCGTATTGTACGAGCAGACGTCGAACACGGTCTTCCTCTACAATTGCGGCTACTACGGGTACGTGAAAAGCCTGGCGTTGGCGGTCGCAGGCGACTTCATGGAAGACTACCACTCCATCCACGGAAGGTTCAGCGTCCACGGCTCGTGCATAGACTTCGAAGGTCGGGGAATCGGGATTATAGCTCCAAGCGGTTCGGGCAAGACGACGCTAAGCTACGGGCTCCTTCTTTCAAAGAACGCGAAGCTTGTGAGCGACGACTGGTTCTACGTCCAGACGACACTGTCCGATGTTGTCGCGTTCGCGAGCGAGAAAAACAACTATATCCGGGAGGACATTGGAGACAACTGGGAGATATTTAAAAAGCTCGTCGACTCGGCTCAGCTTGACGGAGAACAACGGGCGGTGGTCGACCTGTCGCTCGCGCTCGGAAAGATGAAGACGCGGGAAAACACGATACTCAAATCCCTCGTCCTATTGAAGCGGGACGACGGCGACCCTGAAAACCTCAGAAAGATAACTGTGGACGAGGCCGTGAAATTCCTCCTGAAACACGACTTCTGCAACCCACACCAGCTTGTGCGAACCGGCTACAAGATGAAGTTGCGTGAAGACTTCTTCAGGAAAATGTTCGAGAAAGTAAACGTCTACATACTAAACACATTCCATGAAGGGCC
>DSAL01000005.1 GCA_011380095.1 Candidatus Altarchaeales archaeon | reverse complement strand
CAACGCAACCACTGCGGCAACAATGCAACCGACAGCAGCAATCAAAAAAGGCGTCCTCCAAGCGTTTACGGCCTCCTGAATCGCGCTTCCGGCAGCCCTAATCGCCGCATCCTTAAAATATCCGGCAACCTGCGGGCCGGCTATTCCCGCAACACCATACGAAAGGAAAACCCACCCATAATTTTTCCCGACATTCTTGTTCCCGAAAAAATCTGCGGTCGCCGCCGGAAACAACGCGAAATTCCCCCCGAAATTGAATCCGATAACGCACGCTCCAAAAATCAATCCAATCTCGCTTGCGCCAAGATTGAAGAACAAGAGCATTATGACGCCCTGAAAAAGGCACATCGCAAACAACGCAATCTTCCTGCCAACCCTGTCGGACACCGCACCCCAAACAATCCTTCCAAGACCGTTCAATATCGCATACAACGCCATCGCAGTCCCCGCAACAATCCCAGCAGACGAGGCGTCGGCAACAGCGCCGCTGGCCTGAAGCGCGTCAATCCCGAAAAGCTTTATGCAAGATATGACCATGAGGCCCGCAAGGGCTGAAAGACAAAACATAAGCCACAACATGTAGAATTGCGGGGTCTTAAGCATTTGAGAACTCTCCATCTCAATGTGGCCTGACGCGTTCTTCGACTTGGCGAGCTTTTCAGGCTCCCAGCCCTTAGGCCGATAACCCTCGGGCGGGTTTATCATGACAGTGCTTCCGGCAAGAACAAGAATGAGGAATGCAACACCGTAAATGAAGAAGACGCTCTGAACACCGGGAAGCCCCAAAAAATTAGTCGTGTTCAAAAGACCGCCAAACCACGAGTCCGCGAGCTTAACCCACAATGTCGCCCCAAATCCGAATCCGGCGACCGCAAGACCCGTGACCAAACCCTTCTTGTCCGGAAACCATTTAACTCCAACCGCAATCGGGACGACATAGCCAAGACCAATGCCCGCGCCACCGACGATTCCGATGAAGAAAAGCTGGGATAAAAACGAGCTTCCGAAAAGCCCGGCAAGCATGTAGCCCAAACCCAAGACTATTCCCCCCGCCGCCGCAAGACGCCTTGGAGTAGTCTTGGACTGCATGCGTCCCGCCAAGACCATGACAATCGCGAACGTGGCAAGACCCGCGGAAAAAATCCAGGCGGACTGGGTTGCGGTAAAACCGTAGATGCCGCCCTCAGAAAACGGGAGCGTGATAAGCCGAGTGAATACGCTCCAACTGTATATCGCCCCAAGACACAACTGTATCAATAGCGCGCCAACAACAACAATCCAACGGTTCCCTATTTTAGATTCAACATCACCCATTACAATCAAACCTCGAGTATCAAGAAAAAAATATTTACGAGTATTGGTTTGAGAGAATATAAAAAAGAGACCGTGCAGGCAAGTCATGTATGGAAAAACAAAATAAAAAAAATTATTTCTTCAGGTTTTCGAGTATGCTCTTAAACACTTGGAGTCCCGCGCCATCAGAATACCTGCTCCTCGTCCAATCTCCCATCTGGCCGGCATACATCACTCTTTCCGGGTGGGGCATCATGCCCAAAACATTACCCTCCAAATTGGAGATTCCCGCGATGTCTGCGAGACTCCCGTTCGGATTCCACGGATACCCGTCGGCGTCGCCACCGTCCGGCCTGCAGTATTTGAAGACTATCTGGGAGTTGTCTTCAAGCGTTTTTAAAAGCTCCTTGTTTTTCGCGCCGAACGTGAAACGGCCTTCGGCGTGGGCGATGGGAATCTGGAGGACTGCGTCCTCCTCGACGCTCGCGGTAAGCCTGCATTTTTTAACATGCTTTAGATACGTCGGCCGGCACTGGAATTTCGGGGGATTGTTTATCGCCAAAACCGCCTCAGGCTTCGCGCTAATCCCCTTGAACCCCGGGAGTATGCCGTATTCCACAAGAATCTGGAATCCGTTGCACACGCCTAAAATGAATTTTCCTGATTTTATGAAATCCTCGAGTTCCCCGCCAATCTTCGACTTCATCCTGGCAGCGAATATCGCGCCAGCCCGGACATAGTCGCCGGCGCTCCAGCCTCCCGAAAACATCAATAAATCATAGTCTGCGACATTTCGGGCCAACAGTTTCCCGCAGTCGCCGTAAAACTGTTTCAAGTGGACTTTCTCTGCTTCAAATCCGACGTGTCTTAGTGCGTGCAGGCTCTCGTCCTCGCAGTTCGTCCCCTCGATATACACTACCGCAGCCTTCATTCCCGCTCAACACCCCCCGCCCAAATCTTTTGCAGGTCTGTTGTGACCAAGTGAAGTTCGACTTCCCCGTCCTTCACATACATGCTCTTGT
Organism: Candidatus Altarchaeales archaeon; assembly: GCA_011380095.1. Classification (GTDB taxonomy): domain Archaea; phylum Altiarchaeota; class Altiarchaeia; order IMC4; family SCGC-AAA252-I15; genus DSAL01. The sequence continues at coordinate 12,554 of DSAL01000005.1, read as the reverse complement.
TTCCGATGACCCTGCCCAAGTCTATGGCATCAAGCTCTTTGGAAACACGCCCGGCGTTTTTTTCGCCGACTTCAACAACCCAGCGTGTCGGAGATTCTGAAAAAAGCTTGAAGTCCGTGCGCAACCCGCCCATGACAGACAAGTCAAGCTCAACTCCAAGCCGCCCGCCAAAACACATTTCAGAAAGGGCGACAAAAAGCCCGCCCTCGGAAATGTCGTGGCATGAGCGTATCAAACCCTCCTCGATGATTGAAACAAGATTTTCAGAAAGCTTCTTCGTGACTTCCGGATTGGGCTTTGGAATTATCCCGGAGTTGATGTTGTTCAATTGATAGTATGCGGAGCCCGCCATCTCCCTTGTCGTCTCGCCTACAAGAAGAATCCTCGAACCCTTCTTCTTCAAGTCGGTTGAAACAACCTTGTTCACGTCCCCGACCATGCCCACTCCGAAAAGCGTCGGAGTCGGCGCAATCGGCCCGAGAATCGACTCGTTGTAGAGGCTGACGTTGCCTGAAACAAACGGAACCTTCAGAACGTCAGTCATGTAGTGGAGCCCCCTGCATGATGCCTCCAATATTCCAAGCTGTCTTGGCTTTTCCGGATTCGCGAAGTTCAGGCAGTCGGCCATACTGTGCGGCCTCGCACCAACCGCGCAAAGATTTCTGACCACCTCGTCGACCGCGTTAGCCGAACCCCAGTAAGGGTTAATCCTGCATAATACTGGATTTACGTCGCAGGTCAACGCCAGGCCCCTGTCGGAGTCCGCAAGAGGCTTTAGGACGCACGCGTCCCCGTGAGTCTGATAGTTCACAATACCCTGCATTGGAGTGAGTATTGTGTTTCCCCGAACCTGATGGTCGTATCTTCGTATGACGGCCTCCCGGCTTGCGATGTTTTGCATTCCAATAATCTGGGCGCACGCCTGCTCCAAGTCGAACATCTTGAACTCGACTTCGCTTTCACTGTATTCGAAAGGCTCGCGCGGGCGGTCGTAGCAGACGCCTTTGAGCAGAAACTCCAAGTCGAGGTTTAGGATTGTGACGCCGTCGTATTCGGCGGTAATCCGTCCTGAATTGTCGACGTCGCCTATCACCACGGCGGGAACGTCCCAGAATTTGAATATCTCGAGTATGTCGTCCACGTCCTCGGGCTTTGCTGAAAGAAGCATCCTCTCCTGGCTTTCGGAAACCCAGATTTCCCAGGGCGACAAGCCCTCCTCCTTCAACGGAATCTTGTCTAAGTTTACCGCGGCCCCGCATCCTCCGGCGTGCGCCATCTCCGCGCAAACGCACGACAAGCCTCCGCCCCCGAAATCCTTTAATCCCGTGAGGAGCCGTTTCCTGTTGGCTTCAAGGCAGGCGTGGATTAAAGGCTCTTTCATTATCGCGTATCCAAGCTGTACTGCGGGACGGGATTCCTTCTCAGACTCCTCGTCAAGCTCGGCTGAAGCGAACGTGACGCCGTGTATTCCGTCGCGCCCGGTTTTTCCCCCGGCGTATATCAGAACGTCGCCCGGTCCCCCGACCCTGCTTCCAATAACCTCGCTTTTAGGCAGGATTCCAAGGCACCCGACGTTGACAAGACAGTTTCCGACGTAGCTTTCGTCGAAAAACACCATTCCGCCGACCGTTGGGATTCCAACCCTGTTTCCGTAGTCGCCTATGCCGGACACCACGCCGTGGAGGAGGTATTTCGGGCTTTTAGTCCCTTTCGGAAGGTTTTCGTCTGGAAAGTCAAGAGGCCCGAAAAAGATTGGGTCGACGAGGGCGATGGGCTGTGCGCCCATGCAGACGACGTCGCGGATTATCCCCCCGACTCCTGTTGCGGCGCCCCCGTATGGGTCGAGGGCTGAGGGATGGTTGTGGGATTCGAGCGCGAGGACGTAGGCGTGCCTTTCATCGAACTCCATGACCGCCGCGTCTTCGGCTATCGCTGAAATGCTTGCGGGGCTTTTCACCTTGAAGACTGTCTCCCGGAGTATGTTTTTCGAGGACTTGTAGCAGCAGTGTTCGCTCCATGATTGGGCGAACGCTTCAAGCTCTATGTCTGTCGGGTTTCTCCCGATTTTTTTGAAGTGGTTTTGGACCAGCCTGAGCTCGTCGGCCGACATTCCAAGATGACGGGATGATGCGAGTTGTTTGAGTCCTGCGTCGTCCAAACCCAAAAGTTCTATCTCAAAGACGTTTTTTGTTAGTTCCTTATACAATTCTCTTCACACCACCTTTAAGTCGAAGTCTTGTATCACGGGGTTGGCCAGAAGTTTTTCGCACGCCGAGCGGACTGAATCCAACGCCTCAACCTCCGAGTTCGCCTCGACTTTTATCGCGTAAACCCGGATTGTCTCGACTTTTTTGACTGGATAATCCAGGAGTCCTAGACTTTTTTGTATGGTCTCGCCTTCAGCGTCCAACACGCCTTTTTTAAAGCTGATTCTCGCCTCGACAGTATAGTCCACTTTGACATCGCCCCCTTTGATAGGCTCAAGAATTTATTTTACTTGGTAATAAACTATTCGCAACTGTTCCGGCCAACACTATATCTTGTCTTTTATTTTAGCCTCGAATATCGCGTCTTCCACCCGGTTTAGGTTGTATTTGATTTGGTCGGACTTCTTGCGGGCTTCCCCGCCCCCCAAGTCAAGGCTCAACACCGCCTCGCATATGTCTGAAATAGCCTCCCGAAGTGTTAATGCTTTTTTGTAGTCCCCCCGTATCATAAGGTCGATGGTCTTGCGCATTAATTCGCCGGTCAAGTCTGAAAGACCCATGACGTACTGGTCGGCTTCCGCCTTCAACTGGACGTGAGTTGGGATTTTACCGCGGCTTAGGACGCTTTCATAGGCCGCCGCCTCGACATACTCTTGGACTCCAATGCCGTATGCGCCTACATGGCGGAGTTTGGGTGTTTTCGCGACCTTGTCGAGCTCCCCCCTCAAACCCTTCAAGTCTTTGAGGAGTTTAGCGTGTTTCCCGTCCCCCCGGTGGAGGCTGTATATCAGGAGTTTTGACGCTCTTACAAGACGCCGGCTGACGTCGTTCAACTTGATTTTGGAGTTTTCGAAATCCCTTATCTCCCGCCTGATTTTCGCGACATCGTCTGAATCCAGCATTGTCTTATGATTAAATAAACTCTCTCATATAATAATAGAAATTGTTGAAAGGGTGATTTCAGGCGAGATGGTTTCTATTGTAGTCGGCGGACATTATGGCGACGAGGGGAAGGGCAAGATGGTGGCGTACCTTGCCGTCAAAGACGACCCGGATGTGATATGCCGTGCGGGAGTCGGCACCAACGCGGGACACACAATCCATGTTGACGGGAAGAAATACGGCCTTAGGATGATAACATGCGGGTTTGTGAACCCGAAACCCGATTTGATGGTGGGCGCCGGAGTTCTCGTGGACCCGGAAGTTTTCCTGAATGAGATTGAGGTTACAGACTGCGGGGACCGCGCATATGTTGACAGGCGTTGCGCCATCATAGAGAAAAAGCACAAGGACGCCGACAGGGCGGGCGGCGGAAAAATCGGGACGACTGGGTCCGGCTGTGGTCCTGCGAACGCAGACAGGGTGAATCGTGTCGCAAAGCTCGCGCAAGAGATTGACGAGTTGAAGGATTATGTCGTCGACGTGCCCATGAAAGTAAATGAAGCTATCGACTCGGGCAAGGAAGTTTTGGTTGAAGCCTCCCAGGGATTCGGATTGAGCCTGTATTACGGGAACTACCCGTATGTGACGAGCAAGGACACTTCAGCATCCACTGCGTGCGCGGACGTTGGAATCGGCCCGACGCGCGTTGACGAGGTTTACGTGATATACAAGGCATATATGAGCAGGGTCGGGAAAGACCCGTATGTCAAGCCTTTGACTGACGAGGATGTTGCGGAAGACGAGTTGTGGACGACCATGCTTTCACGCGCGGAGGAAAACGGTTTTTTGGAGGGGAGTTCCAACGAGAAGATTGCGGCATACCTTGGCGAGGTCGGGACTGTGACGGGACGTCCGAGAAAGATTGCGGCCTTCGACATGGAGCTGGCGAAATATTCTTCAAAGGTGAATGGGGCGACCCAGGTTTGCCTGACATGCCTTGATAAATTGTTTCCAAAATGCTATGGTGCGACCACGCTGGAAAAGCTTGGCGGCGAGGCTCTCGCCCACGTGAAAAAGATTGAGGGTGGCCTTGGAATACCGGTATCCCTTATTTCTACGGGACCTGACGCCAAACACGTAGTCGACTTGAGGGGGCAGTAAGATCAGCGGATTAAGATGAGCGAGTTGGAGGAGCTTAGGGCACGGGTGAGGGAGCTTGAGGCGGAGCTTGTCAGGCGGGAGCAGTGGATTGCAAGCCTTCAGGAGGACGCAGTCCGCAGCATGAATCCTGAAGACATAATCGCGGGAATCGAACGCCAGCAGATACAGTCCCTCTCATATCATCTGATGCGGGAGAACCGGAAGAACATCGAGCTTCAGGCGAAAGTCAGGGAGATTGAGAAAAAGCTTGGGGAGAAGGAGCGTGAGGTAAACAACATCAAGATAAAATTGTCGGAAGGCCTTGAAGACTTCGACTTCGAGGTTTCCGGCAAAGCCAAAAAAGGGGGTCAGGCCATCGACATATGCGAGATAATACCGGAGGAGGAGGTCATGGAATTGTTCAAGATAGACACTTCAAAAAAGGAAAAACGGAAGGCTCCGGACGAGCTTCGGGAACTTGTGAAGTTCATTGCGAAACACAAGAACGTTAAGATTGCGGACGCGGCAATAGTCTTGAAGATGGACAAGGACAGGGTGAAAAAGCTTGCGGACTGCTTGAGGGCTAAAAATCTCGTGGTGGGGGGAGAAACTTTGGATTCAACAGTCTCCGCCACAAAAGCTCTTTTGGATGTTGCGGGGAGGCTGTAGTTTCCAGATGGAATATGACACCGCAGTTGTTGGCGCAGGACCCGTTGGCTCAATGTCTGCGATACACGCGCAGAAACGGGGGGATGCCTTAATTTTAGGGGTGCCTGACGCAAGATGCAGGTGCGCGGGGCTTGTGAGCACTTCAGGCCTTCAGGCTATCGGAGCCTACGACAAGAAATTCATCCTGAATACTGTGAGGGGCGCCAGGATTTTCTCGCCCGGCGGAGTTGAAGTCGAAGTCGACGCGAAGGGGGAGAAGGCGTGCGTTATTGACAGGGTGCTTTTCGACAAAACGCTTTTTGAAAGGGCGCTTGACGCAGGTTGTGAAAACGTTTCCGAAACCGTGACTAACGTGAAGTACGATGTCGTCACGTCATCCGGGAAAACATTCAGTGCCGGACGGCGGATTCTTGCGACGGGCGCCGACTACAGCCTCCACAAGACGTGCGGTCTGACTTATCCGAAAAGGTTTCTGACGAGCGCCCAGTACGAGCTTGAGGTAGAGTGCGACCGCGATTTCGTGGAGCTTTACTTTAACGTGCCCGGATTCTTCTCCTGGCTGGTCCCCGTCGAGGATAGCGTGCGTGTTGGGCTTGCCACTTGGAGCGAGCCGGTGAAGCACCTCAACGAGTTCATAAAATTTTTGGACAAGCAGGGCCGTTTGAAGTCCGACAGGATATTTTCAAAATCATACGGCCCCATCCCGATATACGAGCCGTCTGTCAAAACGCAGTGCGGAGAGTGTGTCAGCGTCGGCGACGCCGCCGGACAGGTGAAGGCGACGAGCGGTGGCGGAATAGTTTTCGGATGCCTTGCGGCAATGCACGCCTGCGAGGGCGATTATGAAAGACTTTGGAGGCGCGAGCTTGGCGGGGAGCTTCGCCTGCACCTGTTAATCCACAATTTCCTCAACAGGCTTTCCCCTGAAAAGACCGACAGATTGTTTTCCATTGTGGCCGAGCATAAGCGGGATTTGGAGTCGTCTGGGGACATGGATTACGCGTCGAAGACGGTTTTGGGTTTTTTGCGGGATCCGGGATTCGTATCGAAGTTTTTGGCGAACGCTCCCGGACTTTTGCTCGACATAATCCGCTAGGCCAAAAAAAAAAGTGTGTGCGCGCGGGAATAACGCTTTTTATTTCTGGAAACAGTAGTTCTTGACAATGGAAACAGGCGCCATAGTTTACACGAGCGTTCTCCTAACGCTTTTGGTGGTCATTCCCGGAGTCGCATTGAGCCTTGCGGTTTTCCCCAGAAAGGAGGATTTGACTACGCCCGAGCGGTTTGGATTGAGCATACTTTTGGGTTTGACGCCCGCACTAATGCTTTATTTCCTCGACAAGAATTTCGGGGTCTTGATAACGACCGCGAGTTCTATCCTCGCGTACGGCGGTCTGACTTTGGGGGGGCTTGGAGTCTGGCGGTTTAGGAGGAGTCAGGCCGGATAATTTCTGAAATCTTTTTGGGGGATTCAAGTATTTTCACTTCGCCCTGCTCCTTCAGCCGTTGCATGTTTTCCAAGTCGATTTTCCTGCATTTTATCTCGACAAAGCCGTCCTTCCACGCCGACTTCACATTCGGCGCCGTGTCGGTCGGCAGGACGAACACTTCGACATTCCGCTTCAACGCCTGGGCCACAATGTTTGAGGCGAGGCTGTCGGCTATGCCGTGCGCGATTTTGGCGCACGTGTTGGCGGAAGCCGGCGCGACAATAATCCGGTCATACATTGAAAGCCTGACTATGGACATGGGGGATGCGCCGACCGCGGACTCGTAGAAAACGTTTTTCGCAAAAGCCTTGAAATTCTTTTCAAAACCGAGGCTTTTCGAAACCATTTCGCCCGAAACAGTGAATGCGACGTCCACCTTGGCTGAGCAATCCCGGAAGGCCCGGACGGTTTCCGAAAGCATGTGGCTTGCGCCTGTTACGACGAGCAAAACATTCATAGTATGCTTTTAATCCCCTAACTTAAATAAATATTTATGGCCGTCCCGAAAAACAATTACATTCTCGCCACGATAACCCTCATTGTTATAATAATAGTGTTGGCGTCGGCATACTATTCAAACCTGGCGCTCGACTTCCTGCTGGTGGCGATTGGAGTTTCCGCCGCAGCATTCACGTCCTACATACTATACCGCTCGTTCATGACGGAAAAGGGGCTTGTTTTGGGCGAAGGTGAAAAACTCCTCCTTGAAGCGTCTGACGGGGGCAGTTATATTGTTGTCAGAAGGCTTGAGGGCAAGCCCCAGCCCAACACGACAATATCCGCAAACCTTTATCTCACAAACGTGGGCGTAGCCTGCGAGGACCGTTCGAGCAAGCAGACGATACTCTTCATACCCGTAGACATGATAGCGAAAGCCGACCTCGAGGGCAAGGGAATCAAGATAGACTTCTACGACCATGCCGGAAGCCTCGCCCAAGTAGTATTGCACGTCGGGGAAAAGAGCTTCCACAAATGGACGATGCAGATATACGACATGCTAAAAGAAAGAGCGCCCCCGACGGCATAAAGAATATTTTTTCACCGCACACTCCCGGATTTATATCACCCACCCCTAGTCTTAAACCATCATGGAATTTCCAGTAGAGCTTGAATCACACATCAAAGAATTCAACAAGAAACTCTTGCAGGAGGAAGACGTTCTCGTAGTCAGCCACCATGACGCCGACGGCATAACATCCTGCGCAATCACAGTCGACCTCCTGCGAAACAGGGAGATAAACACGGAATACAAGTGCATTAAACAGCTGGATTCGGTCACAATCGGCGAGATCGAGGAATACGGCAGCCGAACTCTCGTCTTCACAGACATGGGGAGCGGACAACTACCCCTGCTCGCAGAACACAATATGAAAGACTTCTACGTCATAGACCATCATCCTCCCGCCGAAAAATACAGTCTACAGGTGAATCCGCACGACTTCGGATACGACGGGGGGTCGGAAGTGAGCGGGGCCGGCATGGCGTATTTCGTCGCCAAAACCGCACAACACATGGACATGGCGCATCTTGCGGTCGTCGGCGCGGTCGGCGACATGCAGGATTCTGACGGAGAACTCAAGTCGCTAAACCGGATACTCCTCCAAGACGGGGAAAATCAGGGGACGATACTTGTGGAAAAAGACTTGCGGATGTTCGGAAGACAATCACGAAGCCTAATCCAGATGCTCGCCTACTCGAGCGAGCCGATACTCCCGGAAATCACTGGAAGCCAGCAGGCTGCCGCACAGTTCATTGAAAACGCCGGGATAGACTTGAAGGACAACGGAAACTACAGAAACTATGTCGAACTCGACCGTGGGGAGCGGGAGAAACTCGCCTCCGCAATCTACATGCACCTCCTCGACTACAACATGCCGGAATACATAATCCAGTCGATGGTAGGGGAAGTCTACACGCTCGCGAAAGAAGAATTCAAGTCAGAACTAAGGGACGCGAAAGAATACGCGACAGTCTTGAACGCGTGCGGACGGCAGGAAAAAAGCGAGCTCGGAGTCGAAGTATGCCTGGGAGACCGTGGAGTCGGCTGGCACAAGGCGAAAAACATGCTCGAAAGCCATAGAAGAAACCTCAGGGAAGGAATCGAATTCCTGCGCGAGCAAGGCACAACAGAGATGAAAAACTTCTACTACTTCGACGGAGGCGACAAAATCAAGGAATCCATAATCGGAGTAATCGCCGGCATGGCCTACGGCGCGCGGATAATCCCGCCAGACAAGCCGGTCTTAGCCTTCGCCCAAGACCGCGACGACGAAGACATGCTCAAGGTGTCGGGACGGGCGAACAAGGCGCTACTGCGCAGGGGCATACACCTAGGCGAAGCACTGCGGGAAACCTCAAAACTGTTTGGCGGAGAAGGAGGAGGCCACGACATCGCAGCCGGCGCAAGATTCCCAAAACAACGACAAGACGAATTCCTCCAAAAAATCGACGAAAAATTCGCAAAACAATTGGGGAAATAAGACTGCTATATGAATAGTAGGAATAAGTGCAGGGGTATTGCAGGATAGTTTTCCACTAAGTCGATGGTGTTTTTTGTTATTAGGATTCCCGTCTTGTGTTTTTTTATGTGTTTGTAGTCTGACGAGTTTATCGTATTTTGATATTTCACTTTGATAGGCAGAAACTGTTCTGGCAAGCGCAATATGAAATCGATTGACTCTCCAGAATTGTTTTTCTCGTAAAATACGGAATTAGATTGATCGTAGAGGTCTGAAGGGTGGGCATTGTAGGCGCATCTCGCCAGATGATCGCCCGTAACAAATTCTGCCAGCAATGTTTTTCCGCCGTTCATAATGTAATCAATTGCTTGCTTGAAATAATCTCCCGCCGGATTTTCCAGATAACCCCTAAAAGCGTGGAAGAAAAATGGGTTTGGTATTTGCAGTTTCTTTTCTGAACGGTGTTTTGGCCGGTTTTTACTGCGGTCGAACGCGTGGTATATGTTGAGGACGAAAAGAGTCTTCAAGACTTCCGCGTATTCCGCCACTGTTACGGGCTGAGGTATATCCATGGTTTTTTGGATTTTGGTCCAACCTATGGGTGCTGGCGCATGTTTTAGTACGGCGGTTAAAACCTTTTTCGCGGTTGACTCATCCCGTTTTAGTTTTACAAGATCCCCGAAAAATAGTTGCAGGTACAGTTCATAAGTGCTGTTTTTTATTTGTTTATCGCGTGCATACTGGTTGACTGCCGTCATGACTCCGCCAGTAATAAAATATTCCAGCAACAATGTTTCAAGCTCGCCCAGGTGAGGGAGAATCGGGTTGATCCATTCGCCAGCCTTGAGGGTCGTGAGGTCGTTAAATGCATTCCGCCTCACAGCATTGTCGTTGAGTCTTAGTTTTTCTATAGTCTGGTGTATTTGCGGGCTTCTTAGCTGGACGTATTCCGCGAACTTCATTGGAAGAAGGATTTTATGGTTTTGCTCTCCGCAAGCTTCGCCTTTCCTGCCTGGAAGACGTTCCACCCCGTGTTTTATGTCCCAACAGGATGAGCCGGTAAGTATGAATGTCTTCCCCTCAAGACCGTAAGTGTCGACTATATGCTTGTACGCGTACTCCCAATTTTCCACCCGAGATATTTCATCGATTACTATCAGCTTTCTCCCACTGCTCTGCTGGCCCGCCCATTTAAGGTATATTTCAAAGAGTTCGGAAAGCTCCTGGAATTTCGTCAACAAATCACAGGAATAGTAGAGTATGTCCGCCGGATTCCTGGTCTTAAGCTCCTCGCGTATGATAAGTTTTACCAGCGTCGTCTTACCAACCTGCCGGGGCCCGCGAACACTATACAAGATATCTCGTCCAGGATTGAGGTATTTGCGCAGACGCGGATTCCACTTAAACTTCGCCAAATCGAAATCCCTGATTTTAGGGTCGTCGTTTATCGCCGACGGACTAGCCCACCAGGGATTCTGCTTGGAAATATCCTGAAAATCCATGCAATAAATATATCACAATACAGTTAAAAACGTGTTTTTAATGCATCCCGATACAGTAAAAATGGTGTTTTTAATGCATCCTGATACAGTAAAACAGGTCTTTTTATTTTAAAACGCATTAAAAACCAGTTTAACGCAGTTTTAGAGATATCCATGGAAAATAAATATCCCCGCCATGAATGGCGGGGTATTTAGAAAAAACCGCAGAAGATGCTTGTGCATTCATCCGCGACTTTAAAGTCGCAGTATCCTGCGGTTTTTCTGATAATCACGACCCCTCAACAATCCTAACTTCGTCTTCCGTAAGCCCGTAGAGTTTGTAGACCAACCGGTTTATCTCGCTGTCGGTCGCCTCAATCTGACGCTCCAGAACGCTTTTTTCCTGCGGGGTTTTAACCTCATTCAGTCGCTTGTGCAAATCCAACATACGAGAAACCAAAGACGCGAGATCGTCATGTTGTTTCTTTTCAGATGGATTTGAGGTATTGATTGTGTAAATGGGAATTTTCAAGAGAGGTTCTTTGTCAACTTGGAGTGCCTCGCCCTGTTTCTTCCCTTTTTTATCGAGCCAGAAGTGACAGAGACTGGAGTTAAGAATAGCAGTCAAGTATTTGAGATTTATGCCTGTTGGCTTCAATACGAAGAATGTTTGTGACACATAACATGGGAAATCAGTGTAAGTAAAATGAGGTCTATCAGTTTTACGTAATGAAATGATTTTCTCCCCAAGAAAGAATTTTTCATTACGCGATCGATGCAATCCATAAGGTCGATTATCAGACGTGATAACAGAAGCGAACTTGTCCAAATGTGCTTTGATGTGTGGAAAGTCTGTGATATGTTTTACAACTTTGGAGTCCGTATAAATTACCCATAACTCATTTTTTGGATTGCCATAGTATCGATATAATTGAGTGGTCGTATAATATGGTTTTACTATAGCCATTTCTGTTGATGAGAGATGAATTGAATTTTTTTCTTTATCTGACAAGATAAAGATGCCATCACCCTTTTTTATGGTATTACCTTTTAGCTTTTGAAGATGTTTTGAAGATACAAAATCTTGATGGACGTCTATACCGGTAGCAACTTCACCTGGACTGAGTCGGTAATTACCAACTCGTGCAATATGCTGTAAAATTTCCTTATCTCTATCATCAACAAAGGTAATTGCTTGCCCCCCCCCCCGTGTCATCTGTTAAAGTGGCTTTAAAAGAAACTGCATAATTTTTAGTAACCGTATCATGTAGAAATTGAATAACATCAGGCGCAGAAACCTTGGGGTTTGTAAGACGTTTATATAAAACCTGAGTTTTATGCGGTCGATTAGTTTTCTCCAAGATATAGATCATTGTTTGTATACCCGCAGTCTCAAATACACGATAGTCTCCAAAATCTGTAAATTCATGGAATTGTGTTTCTGAAAGTATTTTTTTACGCAATATGCTTGCGCCACTATTTGTTATCCAGTTGTTTGTGGCAATGAAACTGTGCAGTCCACCCGTTTTAAGTAGGTCGATTGATAAACAGGTGAATACATACCAAATATCCATCTTGCCCTGATAATACTGCCCCAATTTAGTTTTTTGTATGTCATGAAATGGCTTACTATTGACGTACTCTTTTATGTATGGTGGGTTTCCGATTATTGCGTCGAATTTGAATGGGAATTCTTTTTGCCAGTTGAATGCGTTGATTTTTAGTTGTTCTTCGGTGTCGAGTAGTTTAGTTTGGTTATTGTAAAAGTCTGGTCCGATTAGGCTGTTTCCGCACTTGATGTTTTTGTTGAGGTCTGGCAGCGCCCTTTCTTGCACGAGTTTTTTCTGGGCGAGTAGGGTGTCCTGGTTTTCGTTTTCAAGTACGGTCAGCAGGAGGTTTAGTTTTGTCACTTCCACCGCCTGGTCGTCAATATCTACGCCGTATATGTTGTTTAGTAGTATCCGCTTTTTTTCTTGCGTGGTGAGGTGCCATTGGCCTCCCTTGCCCTGATAGATTTCGTTTTGGTGTTTTTCCGGATTGTTTTTCACGTACCAGTCCCGGTGGTAGTCGAGGAGGTGGTGGTATGCGCCTATCAGGAACGAGCCGGAACCGCACGCCGGGTCGAGTATCTTCAGCCCCGTTATTTGTTTTGGGGTTTTCCCCTCAATCAGTTTTCCGACCGTGTTTTCGACGATATAGTTTACGATGTATCTGGGAGTATAGTAT
>DSAL01000029.1 GCA_011380095.1 Candidatus Altarchaeales archaeon | reverse complement strand
ACTATCCATATCCTGCGTCAAATCATTTTTATCTTTGTTTTTGCAGTTATTCTACATGGGACACCGGACTGTTAGGCATTCTCCCGGCGGCATTGTGGCCGGAGGAGAGCTTCCAACCCACAAGACTATACTCGTTGAAACTGATTCACAGAAGGAAGACCGTCTGCTTAAAGATTTAGACGGCCTGAAAAAATCGATTTTAAAGGCGGCTTCCGGCCAAGAATCCAAGGCTGTTTTGGATGCTGATGACTCCTTCAACAGGCTGGTGGGCCTGATGAACGGCAACTCTAAAAACACTATGATACAAGTCCACGGGATGTTCGCGCTCGGCGAAATCGGCTCAAGCGAAAGCCCGCTGAAGGGGGTGGCTTGCCGAAAGATACTTTCCGTGGTTTTCGACAAGTCTTTAGAAGATAAGCCCGACAGAAACATCATAATCTCGGCGGGAGTCCAAGCGCTCGGTTCAATAGCGTCTGTTAAAAGCGAGGCCGCGCAGGAAGCGTATGCCGGCTTGGTTAAGATTTTGGACGAAGACTTGGAATATGCCGCAAGTGAGCTGAAAAAAAGGCCGGCAAAATAGATCCAGCCCTGAAAGAATATGAAAAACGCGTGGAGGCCGAGGAAAAACTAAGGCGTGATCTGGAGGAGCGGAAGAGTGAAAAGAAACGCTGGGGGTCTGTCAGAAAAATCAAAAAACTCGGGGAAAATCTTTCCAATGCAATAAAGGAGCGGGCGGATTCAGGAGACAGGCTGCGAGAAACTGTTAAAGAAATTTCAGACGTTTTCATGGTTCAGCTGGCGGCAATACCCCAGCTTGGCAGGATAGGCGCAAGCGAAAGCCCGGTGGCGAAACACGCTCATCAAAAAATAATCCGCGTCTTATACGGTAGTCTTGACAGGCCTGTAATGAAAGAACTGAAACAGCTCGCCCTAAGTGAAGCAAATCCAAGTCCTATCTTCGAAAACGCGTATTTCACGATAAACGAGTGGGCGGTTGAAGCACTCGGCCGGCTGGCGAAATCCCAAAGCCAGTCCGCAGCCCAAATATGCCGAAATATTGTCAAAATCATGGATGATAATGAGGGATTGCATGGAATACAAAAAACGTGTTTGAACGAGTTGGGGATGATGGGGGCCTCCAAAAATCCAGTTGCGGCAGAAGTAGCGTATCACGCAATAGTCAAAAACATGCAATCCAACTTCAACGACCCATTCCTGCGTGAGCTGGGGTTGATGGAATTTTCGAGAATAGCCGCAGGCGACGGTCCTCTGGCTGAAACTGCATACCGGAAACTTCTTGAACTAATCAATCCAAGCAATGCGCCTTCAGACATTCACGATCTTGGAATGCGGGCTATCCGGCACGTCCAAAACGCTGGAGGCCGGCTGGCGGAACACGCCCAACACGCTCACAGAACGCTAAAAGAATACTGATGTTTTCCGGTCGGCGAAATCACTTGCTCGTCTTTACTTGGAATGCGAGTATTACTAGGACGAGGAGTCCGTAGCCTATGAAAACGTATTCTATCTCGACTGCTCTTTTCAATAGCATTATTGTCCCGGCGATTAATGATACTATTGCTGTTGAGAGGAGTATCGACTCGATTATCGTCCTAAGCAACGCTTTTTTCATGGCGTAGCCCGCGTCAATCGCATCCTCCCTTAGTTCCTCGACTTTTTCCGCTCCTTCCTGCCTGAGTTTTTCGACTTTGCGTTCGACCTCCTGCTTTGCGTTAAGGGATTTCGCGACTATTCCAGCCACTCCCTCGACCACGTCGACTGCCGACCCCAAGGGCATGTTCTTGCCCTTAGAACCTTTTTTACCAGTCATCTTCACCCTTATTTCTTCAGTTTTGACATTAGGAATGCGCCCGTTATCGCGCCGACTACTGATGAAACGATTACTGCCGCGCCCGGGTTTTCCTTAACTTCTTTATGTATCTTTTTCTGGGCTATCTCCAAGTCTTTTTTCACTATCTTCTCGTATTTCGCGGATTCCTTTCTCCAGTCTTCGCCTTTCATGCCCGAGACTTTCCTGTAGTTGTCCATCAGCTTTTTTTCGGCGTCCGCCAGTGATTTCTTTATATCCCCTCCAATGTTTTTGGATTTTGGCTTAGACTTCTTCTTGGTCGTCTTCTTTTTCACAGTCTTCTTTTTAGCGGCCTTCTTCTTCACGGTCTTTTTTTTGACGCTCTTTTTTTTGGAAACATTCTTTTTTGCTGCCATTGTAAAATCAAACCTCGATGTTATGAATTGATATAATATGTTTATAAGCCGTTTGAATTCAGTATACTCCCTCCCCGTATCGTCCGAGAGTGTGGTTTTTCATGGGGCTGACGGTTTCGCCTTCAAAAATCTTTTTGTACCTCCTGACTGTTTCAGCACTGTCGTCATCTGGGTATACTATGAATTCTTTGACGCCTGATTTTATGAGTGGTGTTATCTTGTTGTAAGTTCCGTGGGGGATGCTGTTTAGTATCACCCTCTTGTCTGCTTCTTTTTGGACTTGGAATTTGTAGCCCAGCGCGTCCGTAATCTCTTCTTCATCAAGTTTGTAGCATGTTGTCATGAAAATATTGCCGTATAAAAAATTTTATCCTGCTGAAGAAAGACACCAGAATTACTACCTCAAGAATCCCGCCCGCTACAAGACCTACAAGTTCCTATCGGGCAGGACCCCATTTCTCGAGAAGATGCGGGGCAAAGAAAAAAAGAAGGGGGGTGGTGGTTCGAATCTTAGGAACAAGCTATCAGACCTACAGTATCATGTCACGCAAGAGTGCGGGACTGAGCCCGCATTCAAAAACGAGTATTGGAATAATCATGAACCTGGAATCTATGTCGACATAGTGTCGGGCAAGCCCTTGTTCAGCTCGAAAGACAAGTTCGATTCTGGCACCGGCTGGCCGAGCTTCACAAAACCGATTGACGCGAAAAGCGTCATCGAACGGGAGGACAAGCGTTTTGGGATTCCAAGAACCGAGGTTAAGGGAGCGGATTCAGGCTCGCATCTCGGCCACGTTTTCGAAGACGGCCCCAAGCCTACTGGATTGAGATACTGCATCAACTCGGCGGCCCTTAAATTCATACCGCTTAAAGACTTGGGGCTGGAGGGTTATGGGGGGTGCCTGAAATTGTTTGAATAAACTCATTTTTAAGCCAAAATAACGCATATAATTCTGTAGTATCCACTCATGGTGTTAACTAATCGGGTTTTCTAGCATAATGTTTTCAGAATATCTTTTATCCGGTTTTCTTGGAGCGGCTTCCAGTCAAATCTTTCTTTTTGACAGCAGTAAACATGAAATGGAGGTGAGGGTTTAATATGGTAGAAGGCACAGTAAAGTTTTTCAACACTTCAAAGAACTTCGGCTTCATCAACGGAGACGACGGAAAAGACTACTTCGTCCACAGAAGCGGCGTTGAAGGCGAAAAGAACTTGAATGAAGGCGACCGTGTAAGCTTCGACGTAGTCGAAGGCGACCGCGGCCCGAAAGCAGAGCACGTGAAACAGATTTAGGTGAATCTGCCCTCACCAAGCGTTTCCAGGCTGCGCTAATCCAAACAATTCATTCTTCTCTTTTTTATTATATTATAATCTCATTCTTTACCAAGGTGTTTTTACTCTTGGCCAAAACAATATCCTTCAGCTTCAAGGACTCATGCGGGATTTCCGAATCCCAGATTCTTTCGTACGGCAAAAAACTCAGGACGGAAATCAGAAATATCTCAAAGGCGTCGAAATCGGGGTTCGACACTGATTATGCCTCGATAAACCTGCCTTCCGACAAGAAAATTCTTGAAGCGGTCGAAAGAGCGGTTTCTGAAAAGAAAAAGCTTAAACCAGCGATTCTCGTAGTAGTCGGCATCGGCGGCTCAAATCTCGGGACCATCGCGGTACATCATGCAGTCAACGGAGTCAACTACAACGAGTCTGACCCAAAACTCAAAGTCTATTTCGCCGACACCGTTGACTCGGACAACATTTCAAGCATCCTCGCAATATGCGAGAAAGCGTTGAAGTCCGGACAAAACATCCTGGTGAACGCAGTCACAAAATCCGGCTCAACGATGGAGACTGTCGCAAACCTCGAAGTATTCGTCAAGCTCCTGAAGAAATACAAGAAAAAAGATTATGCCAGACATGTTGTCGCAACCACCGGCAGGCGCTCGAAACTTTGGGACTACTCCATAGGCCGCAACTTAACGCTCCTTGAAGTGCCCGAGAATGTCGGCGGACGCTACTCGGTGTTCTCCCCCGTAGGCTTGTTCCCGCTTGCCATGCTCGGGGTTAAAGTGAAAAATCTTTTGGCGGGCGCAGCCTCAATGATAAAGCCTTGCGCGAGCCAGAACATTCTCAAAAACCCGGCCGCATTATCCGCGATACTTTTGTACAAACACTCCACGTCCGGGAAAAACATCAACGACAACTTCATATTCTCCCACGACCTCGAATCCTTTGGAATGTGGTACCGCCAGCTCATGGGAGAAAGCATCGGCAAGGAAAAAGACCGGCGCGGCCGCAAGATTAATGCCGGAATCACGCCCACAGTCTCCATAGGCTCGACAGACCTTCATTCCATGGCACAATTATATCTCGCAGGCCCCTACGACAAGTACACGGCATTCCTGCGGGTGGGTGCCACGCGGGAAAAGGTAGTCTTGCCGAAAAAAGGAGAGTTCGAAAACCTCGCGCCACAAGTCGAGGGCAAGTCGTTTACGCAGCTCATGGACGCGGTGCTTTCAGGGGTTCAAGCCTCTTTCAGGAAGAACAGGAGGCCTTACGCTGAAATAATTCTGCCGGAGAAAACAGAGTATTACGTCGGCCAGCTGATGCAGATGAAGATGATTGAGATGATGTATCTGGCACATCTTCTGAACGTGAATCCGTTCGACCAGCCTAAAGTCGAATCCTACAAGCTGGAGGCTAGGAGACTTCTGGCAAAAAACTAGTCTTCGCCCCCGTCATAGTCCGGGTGTTCCGCATCCTGCTGTATCCTGCGCTCATCACCCTCGACATCCGAGAATCCTGACGTGAAGTTCAGGGCGCCCTCCGAAAATATTATCGCGCCGACAAGAAGCCCCAATACTATTGCTGCCGCGACTGTCGTTGATATCAATCCCAAAGCAAATAATATTGCGACTATTACTAGGGCTACAGCCCCCAAGACTATTCCAATCACTGTTGTGGAAACCATGTCTATGAATTAAAAACAGCGTAATAAAAAAGGTTAAAACACGCTAAAAACCGCGATTTAACGCTTTTTAGAGTGTTTGAGGCGTTTTTAACGGGCTTCAAAGTTGTTGTAACGTCTTATTCATCCTTTTATTTGCGTATGCCGATAATTTTGAAAATGAAAATCTCTGATTTGAAAGACAAGACTGCAGTGGACGAGATAGAATTAAAGATTACAGATGTCAAAGAACCAACCGAAACAAGAGTCGGGACGGTACAACAGGCGACAGTCGAAGACGATACGGGCTCCGCAACACTCACATTGTGGAATGAGCAGGCCGGGGCGTACGACGTCGGCGACGTCGTGAAAATCACGAAAGGCTGGTGCAAGGAATATCAGGGCCAGCTCCAGGTTTCGACCGGCAAGTTCGGAGCAATCGAAAAACTCGAATAAAAGAAGGTGAAAGGCTGAAAAGCCTTAAACCGCCCTTTTTCTATTCAAAACTTTTTTTTTGTTTCAATGAAACTCGGCGTATTATTCTCGGGCGGCAAAGACTCGGTGTACGCGCTCTCAAAGGCGCTTGAGGCCGGGGAAGTCAAAGTCCTGATAACAATAGTTTCTGAAAACACCGAGTCCTACATGTTCCACACTCCAAACATCAGTATAACAAAAATGCAGGCTGAAGCAATCGGAATACCCCTCATGCAAAAGACGACGAAAGGCGTGAAAGAGGAGGAATTAGTCGACCTGCAGGACGCTATTGCTGAAGCCAAAAAAGAATATGGTATCAGTGGAGTATACACTGGCGCAATCGCATCTTCCTATCAGGCGGACCGCATCAAGAACATCTGCGACGAACTAGAGCTCGAATTGTTTAACCCTATCTGGGGTAAAGACCAGGAGGAATTCATGCGCGAGCTCGTGGACGCGGGATTCAAGGTATTGGTTTCAGGAATCTTCGCCTATCCTCTCGACGAATCATTCCTTGGCAAAATCGTCGACCACGAACTGATTGACAGGCTTGTGAAAATCCGCGACACATACAAGATTAATGTGGCGGGCGAAGGCGGGGAAATAGAGACCACGGTACTTGACGCCCCGTTCTTCAAAAAACGGATTGAAGTCAAAGAATCCGAAGTCAATGCGAAGCGGAATGAAGGAGTCTGCATCATAAAAAAAGCGGTATTATCCGGAAAATAACGCTTTAAACCGCGAAAACAAAATATTTTCCCGATCATGACCCACCACATCCTCAAATACAACTGCTTCAAGTCGGAGGCCGACTTCGTGCGCCTGATGGAAGAAAAGTTTGGGGGAACACTGGATTTGGCGGGAAAACTCCCAAAACTATTCGAGTTCGGAAACGTTGAAACTTATCTTGAGGGAAAAGACGAAAAACATGGATACTGGACCTACCGTGAAGACCAACTTCTTGAATTCTTCAGAAAGCACGGGGTGAAAAAACATCCGCACGAACTTGAAGGAAATCCCGTTAAAAACCGAAGCGACGAGCTTGCGGGGTTAATAGGCGAGCAAGGCCCCCGTCTCGGAGTAATAGTCACAAGCCTGCCCCACGATCCCGGCACGCCGGAAATCATAAAAAACAATTATCTGAGGTTCCAAGTCCGGACTAGATGACTATTGCGAAACCGTAGATTCTTGGAATCCTCTGGCCCGGATCCAAAAGCAGTATCCTGTCTGAAATCAGGGGCACCGGCTTCTCAAGCTTCAACTTCAACTTAGCCTTCCCGCCGGGCGAAACCCCTCCCCCAACTATTTTTGCGGGAGTGTAGTTTAGCGCGGAATTCACAAGAACAGCATCTCCTGTCGCCAACCCTCTTGGAGCGTATTTTGAAAGAACGGCCTCACACGCTATCTCGCCCGCACACTCGACCTCTCCTGTTGAAAGCACTGTCCCGCGGGGGATGTCTTCAGGCTTCACGTCCTTCAACGCCAGCCCCACCCTCACTCCAACTCCTGCTTCCGGGACGTCGGTATCGTGGACTTGGACTGACTTCACCATCGTCTCAATATTTTGGGGATACGCCTTAAGCTCGGAATATTTTTTCAGCATACCCCTCTTCACGACTCCCAAGGCGACAGTTCCGACACCTCTCACTGGAAAGCAGTGGTCGACCTGCACGACGGGCTCGCCGGTCAAGTCTTGCTTCAATTCCGCGAGCTTTTCTCGAATTGCGACAGTCTTGTCCTCCAACGGCTCATACTCTTCGACGATGGAGCCCGCCAAATACTTCTTCAAAACCTCCAGGTCAACACCGTCCTTCACAATCAAATAACCTTTCTCTATGCCTGCAGCATCGAGTGCCACAATGGTTTCAGCCAGAAACTTGTCAAAACCTGAAACCCGCAATACTGCCTGGTCTGCGAGATTCAGGGCCGATACCAGAGGCTGGATTTTGTCGGGATAACCTGAAGGCTCGACAAACGAGAGGACGCAGTCGCCCTGCTTGTGGTTGTAGAGGGTTATGTCGCTGACAGTGCCCTTCCTGCCCAAAGAAGCGCCCAACCCCCCGCCCAAAACAACCGTAACATTACCCGAAAAACCCATGACATCTAAATAGGAAAAAGGAGAAGAAAAACAATAAGCGGGCTCGAAGGGATTCGGACCCTCGACCACTCGGTTAAAAGCCGAGCGCTCTACCAGACTGAGCTACGAGCCCTGGTGGGTAAATGAAAGAATTAGAACTTCTATTCGAAATTCTTCTACTAATTAAGTTTTTCTCGTTTAAAAACGGGTTTTGCAGGCGTTTATTTCTCGATTTGGCGGTATCTTTCCATGAGCTCGCTCATCAGCTCGTTTATGCCGGGCGGCTTGTAGCTTATGGCGCTCGCCCCCGCCTCTATGGTATTTAGGATGCTTTCGTCTGTCGGGCCTCCCGTAGCCATCACCTGGATGTCGTATTCCCTTTTAATGTCTTCCACGAGTTGCGGTGTCTTGCTTGCGGCTGCCGCGTTTATGATGTCGGCGCCAGCCCGTATTTTAGCCTCCACCTGGTTTTCAGATACTACTGTTGCGATGACGGGTATTCCGACTTCTTCAACCACGAGCTTCAAGTCTTTTTCCGCAAGCGGGCTGTTGACTATTACCGCCAGCGCCCCCATGAATTCCGCGTTCAAGGCGAGGTGCGCGACGCGTTTTCCCACAGTGGTCCCGCCGCCAACTCCTATTACGAGGGGCATGTGGCTGATTTGTATGAAACTTTGGATTATGACTGGTTCTGGAGTGAACGGGTAGACTATCATGCCGGCGTCAGCATTATTGTTTCGCACGATAACAGGGTCTGTCGAGTTCAGGACGGAACGGATTCTACGGCCCTTCACCTTGATGCCGTCAGCCTTCTTGATGACTTTCGGCATGCTGATATACTTTTTCTTGTATGCGTCCTCGAAATCGCGCCTCAATTCCAGCCGCTTCTGATAGTCACTCCTCATCATAGAACATACGCTCCCAACCAAGTTCAGGGACTTAAACTAAGTTTTAATCATATAAAACTGGTGGAATCAATGTTTAATCCAAAAATGAAACCGCATGCAAGCCTGATACTGCTGGTATTCCTCGTTTACACGCTTGGATGCCTGTGCGGGGAGGAGCCTGGCGTCCAGGTTTTAACACGGGCTGAAACCATCCCCTCTGATGCAGTGAAATACACGCCAGAGAGGGACGAGCATCCCCCAATCCTTCATGTTGATGGATGGGAGAATCCCGTCCCGCTTGCGCCACCTGTCAACACTGCGGGCGCCGAGGATTCCGCATTTGTCACGCCTGATGGCAATACACTATACTTCTTTTTCACGCCCGACGTCCGCGTTCCGGTTGATAAACAAGTGATTGATGGCGTGACTGGAATCTGGGTCTCAAAGAAAGTTAATGGTGCTTGGAGCGAACCCGAGCGCGTCATACTCCACTACAAGGACAAGCTTTCTCTCGACGGCTGCGAGTTCGTGCAGAATGGTGTAATCTGGTTTTGCTCGGCTCGTGAAGGCTACACGGGAGTCAATTTTTTCCGGGCGTACTGGCGTGACGGTGCCTGGCGCGACTACGAGTATGTTGGCGACAGATTAATGAAAGAGTTTGAGATGGGGGAGCTGCACATCTCATCTGACGGGAGTGAACTCTACTTCCACTCCCCGCGCGCGGGCGGAAAAGGCGGATACGACCTTTGGACGTCCAAAAAAGTCGAGGGAGTCTGGACCGACCCCGTGAATCTCGAGGTCGTGAACTCGCCGGACACCGACGGCTGGCCGTATCTAACAAGCGATGGGGGCGAGCTATGGTTCACCCGGACTTACTTAGGTTCGCCCGCGATTTTCCGCTCAACCAGGGTTAACGGCGAATTCCAGGAGCCGGAACTGATAGTATCACAGTTCGCGGGAGAACCAACCCTCGACGACGCAGGAAACCTCTACTTCACACACCACTACTACAAGAACGGAGAAATGCAAGAAGCAGACATCTATGTCGCATACAAGAAATAAAAAATAGTAGTCCCGATGAGATACTCAAAAAACCTTACGGTTTTTTGGTGCGCCAGAAAATCCTCGATTTTCTGAGCGTTTGAACTCATGACCTGGCGTCTGATATGGTCCCAATGAGATTTGAACTCATGACCTCTCGATTATCAGTCGAGCGCTCTAACCAACCTGAGCCATGGGACCTTATTTGTTTACGTTTTTTTTATCTTCTCTTGCGAGATTCATCATGTGCCCTTAGCGCGGGCGGTTTATCTCTTTCCGCCAGCGCCACCGAAACGGGGTTTCGGTGCGCACGAAGACTTCGTCTTCGTTGCGCTTTTACGAGCGTAGCGAGTAAAAGGGTTGCTGGGGAAATTCTATTATTATAGGTTGGCGATTTATTAAAATGTACTATGTTGGCCAAGCGTATTATACCGTGTTTAGACTGTGATTTGAGCGTTCCTGAGGGCCGTGTGGTTAAGGGCGTCAGGTTCAAGGAGATTCGGTATGCCGGGGAGCCTGTGGAGCTGGCGAAAAGATACTATGAGGAGGGGGCGGACGAGCTGGTTTTTTTGGATATAACTGCCTCGCATGAGAGGCGTAGGACGATGGTTGATGTGGTGAAGAAGACGGCTGAGTCTATTTTCATGCCGTTCACAGTCGGCGGGGGGATAAAATCGGTTTCGGACATGAACGACATGCTCAAAGCCGGGGCTGATAAGATTACTGTCAACACGTCCGCAATCAAGAATCCTCAACTGGTGGCGGATGGCGCGAAAGAGTTCGGAAGCCAGTGCATTGTCGTCGCAGTCGATTCAAAAAGGACTGGCAACACTCCGTCAGGGCACGAGTGCTCGATTTACGGCGGGCGGGAGATGACTGGCATCGACACGCTCGAGTGGGTGAAAAAGGTCGAAGAATTGGGTGCCGGCGAGATTATGCTCACCAGTATGGATCGTGACGGCACGAAAGACGGATTCGACCTGGAGTTGACGAGAGCAGTTTCTGAAACTGTCTCGATTCCCGTCATCGCATCAGGCGGTGTGGGGGGGCCGAAGCACATGCTTGAAGCCTTTACGATTGGCAAGGCTGATGCGGCGTTGGCGGCATCAATATTCCATTTCAGCGAGTATCCAATCAGTGAAGTAAAGGAATATCTCAAAAAGAACGGGATTGAAGTCAGGATTTAGCCTTCCTACTTGTATCTCCTGTCTTCTATGTTTATTCCCGCAAGTTGTTTCATGCGTTCGCGGACTACTGTTGCGACGTCGTCTCCCGGCATGCACGACAGCGCGTCTTGGGCTATCGTCTCCATCACGTCTATTGGCGTGTCGCGCAATACTCGCTTTACCGGGATGATGGAGTCTGCGACCATGCTGAGCTTTCGGTATCCAAGGCCTGCGAGTATTATCGCTCCTGTTATTGTTCCCGCCATGTCTCCGCAGACTTCAAGCGGCATGTGTTTTTCGGTCGCAGGGTCCGCGTCCCTGACTTCTGGCGGCGCATTCTTTACTATGTGGTCTAAGAGTTCGACTACTCTCGGATCATGGTCGTGAACTCCTGATATGAAATCTTCCGGCTCTATCCTTAGCCTGTCGCAGGTCAGGTCGTTGGTTCCCACTGAAAATAGTCTTATTCCTCTTCCACTGAACAGGCGGATGTGGCTTACTGATTCTTCGGTTTCGACCATTATACCGTATCTGAAGTCTTCCTTGTAGTCGAACCGCCGGTCTCCTCTTCTTTTCTCAAGCTCTTGTTTGGCTTCATCAAACACCTTGTTTATCGCCAGAATGTCCCGGTCGTCTTTAACTAACGGCATTATCAGCTCGAGCTCATCAAATCTTGCGGCAAGCCGTAAGACTGCCTTCAGCTGGGCTTTGAATAATCCCGTATTGTCTAACAAGACTTCTAATCCGCGATACGTGGCAGGATCCTTGTTTGCGAACAGGTGCCTTACACTGTGGGGTATCTTGTCCCCACCCAGATCCAGCGCCCTGAGTGTTATCGAATATCCCTGTTTTTCTGGTATCGCGTGCGCCCGCATGGTCTTGAAGAGTTCTGAATACTTCTGGTAAAATATTTCTTCCAGCTGGGTTTCCGACTTCACGTCTTCCGGCGTCAAGTCTGCGAGAAGCTCTTCGCCCCTGACAAGCCCGAGTCCTTTCGCCCCGTGGGTTATGTTTGATATGACGTGGGCGGGGTCTGACGTGTTTCCAGCCAACTGTATTGTCACCGACTTCACGCCTCTTTTGGGGACAAACTTGGTCCGGCATTCAAGCGGGGCTTCCGCAACCTTTTCAGACTCGATTCGTTCTGCGAAATCCCTCTTGCGCCTGTAAAATATTTTTGTGGCCTCGGTAGGATTGAATATTACTGTCGGCTCGTCGCTGCTGGTGTCTACTATCACGTGGTCTCCGCTTTCAAAGGGGTGTCCTCTTATCCCTTCCATGTGGGCGAGGACTGCGCCCCGCTCGGAGTATATCACTTTCAGGTGCCGGTTCATCGCCTCCTTCACTCCTATTACCGTCGCATTTATTTTTGGCGATTCTGAGAATGATATCCCTATGGTCTGGTCAAGGTTTGCCGGACAAAATAGTATGGTCTGTTCCCCCATATTTCTCAAGGCTTTTTTTGCAAGCTCGCTCGGGGGTTCTCCAGTGAAGAGCATCATGGCGAGGTTTCCAGCATCCTCCATCTCAATCCACATGTTTTTTAATCGTTCGTCGCTTGATCCGCCAAGCATTTTTTTGTAGGTTTCGCTTACCGCGTCTCTTGCATGTTCAAGAGCCCATAACGCGTTGTATCTGCTGTTTTTGACAAATTTTTCAGCATTAGTTATCATGCCGTTCCCCTCGTCCAGGATGAAGCTTAGTTGGATGCCACGTATCTCCAGCTCATTCTTTTTTCTTCGTCTTACAGCATTCTCGATTTCTTCCGGAAGCTCTCCCTTCCAATCCCGCCTTACTTCATCAACGCTTTGTTGTATGGTTTGCTTAACGCTCTCCGGCTCAGTAATGCTCTTGTGCTCCTGCACCATCTGGTGCCTGAACCTTTCAAGCTTTGCGAGCTCTTCAACTATCTCGTCGTCGTCAAGCCTCCTGCTCTTGTCGATTACCGGCACTTCAGGCTCGTAGTACCACGCCCGCCCAAATTTCACTGTTCTCGGCAGTCCTTGCGCGGTGGAGCACTTCTCTTCCATTTGGATGGTTATTGGCATCCCCTCAAACACCATGGTCTTTCTCCCGCCGACCATCCTCTCCCCGCTCTTGCAGTAAAACTTGTTTACATTTTCAACAGCATTGTCGAATTCTTGCAATACCTGATGCGTCTCGTCAAGGCCGAGCCTTCGCCATTCACCGCCCTCATGGACTTGTATGGCTCCGTGAAGCCTGTATTTCAGGCCTTTGAAGAAATTATCTCGCGTTGTGAGTTTGACGCCGACAATCGACTGCAGATACTTTTGATATTCTTCTTCGTCAGGCTGCATTATCTCGTCCCAGTGGGCTGCAACATGACGCATGCTCATCTTATCCTTCATGAAACGGTATGCGAGCGCCCCCCTAATCCTTCGTTCCCTCTGTATCTCTGCTTCAGTGTCGCCGAGCGCGGAATCGGGCCTGGTGGGTCCGAACACGCTGTCCATCGGATCCTTCAGGCGTATCTCGTGTATGTTCGCAAGCAGTTCGGTTATCTGTCTGGCGCTCGCCTTCCTGACGTCCAGGATAGTCCCCTCCTGCTCTGGTGTACGGTGCGCCATATAATCTATTGAACACCAATCATTTAAGAAACAGTTTGAGGGGCAACACCTACTTTTTCTTTTCCAGGTGGTGTTTTTCTATCATCTCGTGGATTTTACCGCCGGAAGGCACCATTGGTAGTATGTGTTCATGCGGGTCTACTAAAACGTCTATCACGTGTGTTTCCCCCGATTTTTTCGCGGTCTTCAATGCATCCGAGATTTCCGAGGCTTTCTCCACTCTTATGCCCTTTGCTCCGAAGGCTTCTGCAAGCTTTACGAAGTCTGGCGTGTCCCCGAGGAACGTGTTGGACCTGCGTTCACCGTAAAACAGGTCCTGCCACTGTTTCACCATCCCCAGATACTTGTTTTTCAATAAGAGTACTGTTACCGGGATGTCCTCCTCCTTGCATGTCGCCAAATCCTGGCATGTCATGAGGAACGAACCTTCGCTTCCAACATCCACCACCCAGTGGTCTGGCTTGGCCATCTTGGCGCCAATAGAATACGGGAATCCTGCGCCCATAGTCCCAAGCCCTCCAGAGGTTATGAACTTCCTCGGCTCTTTTATGTGGAGGTAATGGGCTGCGAACATCTGGCACTGGCCTACCTCGGTCGTCACAATAGTCTTCTTGTCAATCAGAGAGTCAAGCTCCTTCATCACACGCTGGCTTTTAACGGGACAACACTCTTGGTTCCAGTCCAATCCGAACTCCTTCTTGTACTGTTTGAGCTTCCTATTCCATTCCGTATTGCCTTTCGCCCTCTTCTTTCCCACGACCTTTATCATCTCGTGCAATACGCTTTTCGCGTCCCCTACTATCGGCGTGTGGGCTTGAACGTTCTTCCCGATTTCCGCGGAATCAATGTCTATGTGGATTATCCTGGCGTCAGGCGCGAAGTGCTTCACGTCCCCAGTAATCCTGTCGCTGAACCTGCATCCAACCGCAAGCAGGACGTCAGACTCGGTCACCATCAGGTTTGCCGTCTTCCTCCCGTGCATGCCTATCATTCCGAGCGCGAGAGCGTGGTTTTCAGAAAAACATCCCTTGCCCATGAGCGTCGTAGTCACCGGAATATTGAGTGTTTGCGAAAGCTCCAAAAGCTCGGCCGACGCGTTTGAAATAGTCACGCCACCTCCCGCAAGTATCACCGGCCTTTCCGCCCCCATCAAAAGCTCTACCGCACGCTTCACCTGCATTGGATGGACTTTCGGATTCTCCGGCTTGTAACCTTGGATGCTTGTTTTTTCCGGATACTTGAACTCTTTCAAATCCTGTTGCTGCACGTCTTTCGGAAGGTCTATCAACACTGGACCCGGCCTTCTCGTCCGAGCTATCGTGAAAGCCTCCTTGAACACTCTTGGAATGTCTTTGGCGTCTGTTATCTGATAATTGTGTTTTGTTACCGGCATTGTTATGCCTACAATATCGGCCTCCTGAAAAGCGTCGTTTCCTATCAGTTTCGTCGCAACCTGTCCCGTCAAGGCGACAACAGGGTCTGAATCGCAGTATGCGTCGGTGATTCCGGTAACAAGGTTTGTGGCGCCGGGACCGGAAGTCGCCATGCACACTCCGACCTTCCCGCTAGCCCTCGCATACGCTGCCGCAGCATGTGCCGCAGTCTGCTCGTGGCGGACGAGTATGTGACGCATTTCAGACGCCTCAATGCCGTAGAGGACGTCGTAAACCTCCATTATGGCGCCACCTTGTATGCCGAAAATGTGCTTCACCTTCTCGGCCAAAAGGCTTTTGACTATCGCTTCAGAACCCTTCATCTTAACGTTTCCTTTTAATATAGTCTTAAAATCAAAAATATTATATAAGATTCACCCTGATTGCTTATATAATGT
>DSAL01000074.1 GCA_011380095.1 Candidatus Altarchaeales archaeon | reverse complement strand
CGTTTACGGAAACCTTGCCGGCCGTCGGCTTCAGAAGCGTCGTCAGAATTTTTATTGTCGTGGATTTTCCGGCGCCGTTCGGGCCGAGGAAAGCGAACACTTCACCGGATCTAACGTTAAAGGATATGTCGTCTACGGCCTTCAGGCCGTTAAAATGCTTTGATAATCCTTCAACAGACACCGCGGTCTTCACATCATCCATTTCAGATTTCACGCAATATGAATCCAAGTATTCGGAGGCTCCGGACATGAATCCAAGTATTCGGAGGCTCTGGTAATTAAGTAAAACTATATTTTAAGCTTGATTAGGTTGGTGTTGCCCAGGGGCTTCTTTTCGACTACGCCACGCTGCTCGAGCTTTGAAACCACCCGTGAAACCTTCACTTTGGAAAGACCGGATTCGGCGACAAGATACGTCTGCTCTATCTTCTTTTCGTTCAGCAGGACCTCCAAAATCTTGCGCTCGTCTTCCGGGAGAATTTTAAGAAGGCTTAGCGCGTTTTTAGTGCTTATCTTCCACTGGAAGAGGAGTATGATTAGCGCGCCGACGAACATGGAAACTCCCGCGACCCCGTATGTTTCCAAAGGCATCGCCGAGCCCGTGTTTTCGATATAGTATCCGTTTAGTATCGAAAGGAGTATTCCAAGCGAGAATACCGCTATTATCGCCACTGCAAGCCGTGATTCCGAAACTTCCATCATCAATCAGAAATGTCTTTTTTCAATTGAATGTATGTTTCCCTGTCAATCTCGCCAGAAACATACCTCTTCTTCAAGACTTCGAGAGCCGTTTCATTTTTGTGGGAGCTTCTTAAAAGCCACCAGAAAATCAGGACTACGACAAGGAGTATTACAATATTCCATGCGACAAAAGACGGGATAAAGCCAAATAATGGCTCGCGCCCGAAGATTGGATAATGTGGTCTTCCTGAAAAATTCCTGCCCAAAGAAGCGGCGCTTTGAACTAAAAGCTGATTCATACTCATCACCTCAATAAAAGATTTAATATATAAATAGACTGAAACACGCCATAACAGGTTCTGAAACACCAGTATCAAAAAATGAAATGTGCTGTTTCAAGTGAATTTGTGGTCGGGGAGTGTAGGAAAATTATTCGAATACTTTGTCCATTCCTTTTTTGATTGCGTATCCTGCCGAGCCGATTACCATTACTGCTCCGGCAACAATATGTCCGGCTCCGCCAAGGCCTGTTTGGACGGCGTTGTCCGCCATAATCTCGTTTGCTCCCGCGCTCGCCATTGACGCGCCGGCAAGCAGGAATCCTGCGGTTAATCCGAATTTCGCGGCTTTCAATACATTATCGGAAGTCAGCCATTCTGAACCTCCTTCAGAGCGCTGGACTCGTGAAGAACGATTTCCGACCCCGTGGAGTGAAGCGTGCGCTAACGGGTCGCTACCGTATTTCTGTTCGACCAGTATTTCATCCCTGCTTTTCGGTTGTCTTAGAGTCGCCATTTTGGGTGTTTATCTTTTCCACAAGACAAGCATATAAATGAACAATGTTTAACCTTTTTTGAAGTCTTGTATTTTCAAAAAACTAAGCTTAAACAACTCTGCAAGCTGTTTTTTCCGCATTTCATCCAAATCAACATCCGGCGCCGAAATAATGTTTATGTCGTTTCCGACCGCCACAAACATAATCTTCTCCTCAACAGGCTCCCCCAAAATCTTTTTGATAGCCTTGTTTTCAGACAACTCCGCCACAAGATCGCGCATGACATCCAAACGAACCGCGAAATACTGCTCCCGACTGCTCCCCGCCATCAGATGACACACCCCACAATAAATATTGGGTTACGGAAGATATAAAAACGCCCGAAAACGTTTCAACCGGGAAAAACTACCGCCTCTTTTCAAGAGCCGCCCTCACTTCAGCATTCATTATGAGAGGTGGAAACCGTTCAACCCCCTCTGAAGAGTCATAGACTGTCTCACGATTAAAACGGGCGAGTATCCCCTTAACAGCATGGTCAAAACCCCCCACTCCGGCGGCGGCGCACAATATTATCAGGTTCCTCGCAAGCGCATAATCCCGGTGGTTGAGTGATGGCGGAACACTCCCGCGAATCCGTTCAAACTCTTTCGAAATCAATTTAAGATTCGCGTCAGAGCCGACTTCACCGCACAACACGTCTTTGCCAGGGTCGCCGCCCTCAATCCGTTTCGCGATATAGCCGGCCATGATAGTAGCAAAAGAGCGCATCCGCGCGTCATGAGACGAAAGGTTCGAAAGAACCTTCGAAACCGCACCCTCCCCAAAGACTCCGCCAATCAACCCGAGAAAAACCATCCGCTTGTCGACATCAGCCGGCTCTTTAGCGCCATCATAGCCTTCCAAAACTTTTTCACGGACGGAATCCGAATTCACCTTATGATACACGCTCTTTCGCTCTGAATCACCCCCAAAACCCAACTCACGCTCGCACGAGGGATAAGAAGACAAGACTCCGATTGCCGCGGCATTGGCGACAACAGTCGTCTTGCTGTTGAGATACCCGGAAATCTTTTCAACTATTTCAAGCCCCCGCCCCTCGCCCCCCATCTGGCCGACAGCAACAAGAAACGCGGACAACGCCGTGTTGTCCGAGAGGACGGGAATCCTTTCAAGCATCTTGTCCAAGCCAAGAAAGTATTTTCGGTTTCCAAGCATCCACGCCGCCTGGGACGAACTCGCCTCAGCGTCCGGATCATATTTGGAAACCGCAATCTCCAAAAGCCTGGAACTATCCAAATCCGCTTTGGCGACGTTCGGACGCAGTCCAGAACATTCGTGGAGCAGAAGCGTCGCAAGACCGCTGTTCAATAAAAACAAATCCCTGCCAAACGAAAAATCCCCGTAATGAAGACCCCGGTTCAAATGGTTTCTCGCAAGCCTTCCGAAAATCCCGGAACTGTCAGGATTAAAGGATTTCGGCTCATCCAAGCCTTCAGAATGAACTTCATTCACCAGGGAATTCCCGTTTTTCCTGAAAAACCTGGATGTTACAGAGCCCATAACATCAAACTAAACATTCAAAAGATATATATCGAACCCGGTTTCCAGAAAAACCCTGTTTTTCAATTAAACATAGTAAATACTTATCCATGAACCGGAAATTTTGGTTTACGACAATATTCATGATTGCAGTAATCACATCCACAAGCGCCTACCACGACCCCCTCGACGATAAATTGATTGCGGAGGGATGGAGAGTATGGTATGAAGAGCGTTCAGACGGAGTATACCGTTGCGCCGAAGCGCCGCCACTAAAATTCGCTGGAGTCAGGATTTGTGGGGCTTGGACTCCCCCGACGACAACACCCAAACAGACGACGACAACACTTAGGCAGACTGCGACCACAAGCATTTCCCCGACAACAACCTTAAAGTCCGGGTGCGTTAGGCAGGACGGATTCTGCGACACGAAATCCGGGGAAAACTGCGCCAACTGTCCGCAGGATTGCGAGTGCTATGACTTGAAGTGCGCTCCAGGAAGAGTCGGCGCGACATCATGGGGGTGTTTTGACCCGTGCGCCGACGTCAACAACGGATACTACGACAAAAACAGGGATGCGTGCGAGTGCAAGCAGGGATACGCCTGGAATGAAGCCAAAACAGACTGCGTTTCAACCGACGTATGCCACGAGACCATGCACTTGGCGGATGGAGTCTGCGTGTGCGTGAGCGGATACATGGACTGTGACGGGCGCGAATCCAACGGATGCGAAAAACATGTTCTCGACGACAGCAGGAATTGCGGTGACTGCGGAGTCGAATGCAGGGAAAACGAGTATTGCAGGAGGGGTAAATGCGAGTGCAAGCCGGGCTACATCGACAAAGACGAGGGCACGGGATTATTGTGCGAAAAGCCGGGGTGCAACGACAACGGAGTCTGCGAGCCCGAACACAATGAAGACTGCAGAAACTGTCTGGACTGCAGGTGTTCTAGCGGAGAAATGTGCAACCCGTTCGTCAAATCCAGCTTAACAGACACGAAAGGATGCCGGGACTGCGACAATTTCTGCAGGATAGCGATGCCGAACTACGTTTCATACGGCTCAAACGGGATTGAATGCGACTGCGGTTGCGCGCAAGGCTACCACTGGGATTACGATGAGCGCAAGTGCACTAACGCCGAACTCGACTACGAGAAGACAGTCCAAAATGTTAGGGATAGAAAGCCTATCGGTTCATGCGAGTTCATCCACTACATTAAAAAGCTTGAGGAGAATAATCCGGACAAGAAATGGCAGCATTTTGCAAGCCAACTACACCATGCGGAATACGGCTACGACACGACCTACCCCCTGATGGGGATAACACTTTTTATCGACGGAAAGGAAAATGAGGGGTTCAGAGACATCGCCCTGCCCGGCGGGACAAGCCCTAAATTCGTCGTCGACAAATACGGGCAGAAAATCGACGTCGCACACTCGTATGCCGGAATCCGCGCGAGCATAAACCGCGGGAGCACGTCCTGGCTCATGGCGAAAGTCAACACAGACTGGGGCGACCTCGTCCAGGTTGCGGGCGGAAAGATCACGGGCTCCTACAACAAGGTTGCGGGAGAGACGGGAATGCTCTTCAACGACATGTGGGGGGACAACAAGGCTTGGAACGAGTACCGCACGCAGGCTAGAACCGGTGAAAGCCAGAGCGCGAGCGCATGGGGTTACCGGCCGATAGACCAGGTGCATGGAAACCAGGTTGGAATGGACGTGCGCTCGATACTTTTGAAGGAACCGGACATTAAACTGTCTGACGCATACAAAAAATACTTCAAGGAGAAAGGGGAAGACTGCCCCTGAAAGTTAGATTCAGATTTTTGTTGCCGTAAGCTCGCAGGCTGAACGGTCTTGCGCAACGGAAATTTTCGAGCAGACGCCGGGGTCGCCGCGTATTTGAGCTATTATCGTAAGGCACATGTTCTTCAAGCCCTCGTCATCCAGTCCGAGGCAGGACGCCGGGTTTGAGTCGACGACTGCGTTGCAGAAGCTTCTTTCTTCGCCGCCGGTGTTTTGGGCGCAGTAAGCCTTGTTTTTCGAGACAATTGCGGTGCAGAATCCTTTAGCCTCAACATCCGATATTTTTTCGCAGACGCCCGCCCCCCCACCTTTCACCGCGATGTCGAACAGGCACGTGTCTTTCGTGAAATCGTCCCCGATTCCAGTGCAGACTGTTTCGTCGGACTTTAATTTGGCCACGAACTTTATGCACGCGTCCCGTTCAACCAGGTTTTTCACGTGCTGGCATAAAGCCTCGTTTTTGCCTGAAAGCGCCGCCATGTAATAGCATTCATCCCGCCCGGACTCTTCGATGCCGGCGCAGTCGTAGAGCGCTATTGAAGGCGTTATCCCGTCTAAATCGCTCGCGACAGGGTCGTCTCCGCAACACACGCACCCGCACGCCAAGACGAAAAGTGTCAGGAAAACCTGAAGACGCATGTGAAATGATTAGCCTGAAAAGTTTATTAAACAACCCGCCGAATAGGTTTTTGGGAAAGCTTATTAAACAATCCAGCGTATAGGTTTGTCTTTAAAATGAGCGGATTCAATTTCGGCGGGCTTGAACCCCCGTTCTCGGACTATAAGAAGGCGAAGTTCGCGGTGCTGCCAGTCCCATACGAGAGGACGACGAGCTATGTGCAGGGGACGGCATACGGTCCTGCAGCCATAATCGAGGCTTCCGCCAACATGGAATTGTATGACGAGGAGCTTGACTTCACGCCGGCGGAATCCGGCATCGCTACATTCGAGGATTTGGTTATTGACGCGCCCCCGGAGGAGATGGTCGATATTGTGGACGAGCACATAGCCAGAATACTCCAAGACCGGAAGATTCCGGTAATGCTTGGGGGCGAACACTCGATAACAGTCGGCGCGGTGCAGGCGGTCAGAAGGAGGCATCCCGGCGTTTCAGTACTACAGCTTGACGCCCACACGGACTTGCGCGACGAGTATGAAGGCTCAAGATACAATCACGCCTGTGTTATGGCGAGAGTCCGCGAGATGGCGCCGTGCGTTCAGGCGGGTATAAGAAGCTCGTGCGCTGAGGAGGCGGAATGTCTGAAGAAATTCGGGGATACGATATTCCATGCGAGGCGGATTTTGAAAGACCGCAATCTCAGTGAAATCGTCGGCTCCCTCTCGGATGAAGTTTACATCACGCTCGACCTAGACGTCTTCGACCCGTCCATCATGCCTTCCGTCGGGACTCCCGAGCCGGGCGGGCTCGGATGGTATGACGTGCTTGAACTGCTTGAGCGGGTTTGCGCGGAAAAAACGGTTGTCGGATTTGATGTTGTGGAGCTTTGCCCCAACCCCCAAAGCGTCGCTTCAGACTTTACGGCCGCGAAAATAGCCTACAAGCTTATGGGGCTCAGGATATAGCGATTTTTAAGGGATTATATCGAATAAATGGAGGAATTTTTTTAATAGAAAAATTGGTCAGCAAGAAAGAATTACTCACGGAGCATGTAGCGCATGTTGACGTCAAAGCCTTTGATTCAAGGCCGATAATCAAAGCTTATTCTAAAATGTCTTTTCAGGCGAGAAACCTCGCCAGGGCGTCTGAAATCTATGACATGATGCTTGCGGATACGGACTGCGCCGTAATACTCTGTCTTGCCGGAAGCCTTTTTTCATCGGGCCTCAAGGAAGCAGTCCGCATGATGGTGGAAAACAACATGGTGGACGCGATAGTGTCGACCGGCGCAGTCATGGTGGACCAGGACTTTTTCGAGGGCCTCGGATTCAAGCATTACGTTGGAGACTCGCGCGCCGACGACTCAATCCTCCAGAAGAACATGATAGACCGCATCTACGACACCTACATCGACGAGGAGGACTTGCGGACTTGCGACATGACGATATCGGAGATTGCGGACGGCATGGAGCCTGGCGCCTACTCTTCAAGAGAGTTCATCAACAGGATGGGGGAGTATCTCGACGAGAAGGATACTGGAGTCAAGTCGGTAGTCCATGAAGCGTACAAGAAGAATGTTCCAATCTTTGTCCCGGCGTTCTCGGACTGCAGCGCGGGATTCGGGCTGATACACCACCAGACGCGGAGGAAGGGTAAGGACTGCGTCCACATTGATTCAGTGAAAGACTTCCTCGAATTAACGGAAATCAAGGCGCGCGAAAAAGACACCGGACTTTTCATGGTCGGCGGGGGCGTCCCGAAAAATTTCGCGCAAGACACGACTGTCGGCGCGGAAATACTTGGAAAAGACGTTGGAATGCACAAGTACGCCGTCCAGATAACCGTCGCCGACGAGCGTGACGGAGCGCTCTCCGGCTCGACGCTCAAGGAAGCCCACTCTTGGGGGAAGGTGGATTTGAGTTATGAGCAGATGGTTTTTTGCGAGGCGACTATCGCGCTGCCGTTGATTGCGAGCGCGGCATATCACGGCGGGAATTGGAGGAAGAGGAAGCCAAGATCATTAAATAAAATATTTTGATTTGATGTAAGATGATACCTACGAAATGCTTTTTCACGAAAGGAGTTGGAGTGCACAAGGACAAGCTGGCGTCATTTGAGCTGGCGTTGAGGAAGGCGGGGATTGAGAAATGCAATCTCGTAAGCGTTTCAAGCATATTTCCCCCGAAATGCGACCTGGTTTCAAAAGACGACGGGCTGCGGCAGTTGAGCGCCGGACAAATCACTTTCGTGGTCATGGCAAGAGAGCAGACTAACGAGCCCAACCGCGTGGTTACTGCGGCAATCGGGCTTGCGCTCCCAAAAGACAAGGAGGGCTACGGCTATCTCTCGGAACATCATTGTAAGGGTGAGAAGGCTAAGAAGGCGGGCGACTATGCAGAGGATTTGGCCGCCACCATGCTTGCCACAACATTGGGCATAAACTTCGACCCGAACAAGGCTTGGGACGAGCGGAAGAAGGAGTATAAGGCGTCCGGCAAGATTTTCAAGACTAGGCACACCGTCCAGTCCGCGAAAGGCCAGAAGGACGGCTTGTGGACGACAGTGCTTTCCGCGGCAGTTTTCATACCCTGAAGAAAACGTTTTATTTGGGGCGCCGGTAAATAGTTTACTATGAGCCGTTTCAAAAGCATGCTCACAATACTTTTAATATTTTCGCTTTTCACGCCCGCTGACGAGCCGACGAAGGAGGGTGATTTCGGGACGATTGACAGGGCAAAGCGTGTTGTCGCCTGCATTTTGAAGGTTGTTGAAGACGTTTATCCTTACATCGTCCTCGCAATGTTTGTGATGGGGGGGATGCAGTATATTGCGGCTGGAGACGACAATCAGGCTCGGCTTCAGGGAAAACAGTTTCTGATAATTGCTGTTGTCGGCGGGATATGTGTTGTGGCTTTGATAGCTTTCGCGGAGAGTTTGGAGATAGAAACAAGCCTTTGCCGGGGGTACAGCGTGCCGGTTGAGCCTACAAGCACGGCCACTGCGCCATAAAAGACTATTCTATTGACCCCCGTATTGTCCCGCTTGAAGTGTGTGCGAGCTCTTCTCCACGGACGTTTGTGGTATAGTATATCGAGACTTTTAGCTGGTATGGTTCGCCAGGCTCTCCCATGCTTGGTTCGAGGCTGCATGCGGACGGGTCCGTCACAATCTTTATGTGGCTGTTGGTTTGGACGGTTACGCCGGCTTCCAGTCCTTCGGGTTCGGTGCAGCAGTCGTATCCTTCTTCCGGACTGCAGGTCATGTTATTGCCGAACCCGTCTTCCACAGATATTCCAGTGACTTTTATCCGGCTTCCTGCGGCGTTCAGGAAGAGTCCGGTGAAAACGCCGGTTGAATCGTATCCGGTCGCGGCCAACTGTGGTTTGACTGCGCCGAATCCCTGCATGCTCAGTCCGACCGACCCGCCCATTTCAAAGACTCCGAGCCTCCACATGGTTATGCCGACAATCATGACGACAAGTATCGCCCAGCCGTAGGTCATGATATATTCCATGCTTCCCTGGGCTTTTCTTCCGAACCTGAACATTCTGTTTTTCCCGCGTGATTATTCTATCTTCCCGCTGATTCTGCCGGAGGACGTGAACTGCTGGGGCTGGTCGTTTTCAAGTATCATAATGTATGAGAGCGTGACGTCCATAGTGTATGACTCGCCTATCCCGCCGGGACTGCCTCCCCCAACACAGCCTGACTCTGCAGGGTCCATTACGATTACGATTATCTCGTTTTTGTCCATTCGAACGCCATCAACGCCAAGCTTGTCCGCATATCTTGCCAGGCCGGATTGACAACAAGAAATGTCACCACCGCCACCGCAGTCCATGCTGTTTCCCTTGCCGTCCGCCATAGTGATGCCGTTAATCCAGACGGGATATCCGATGCCGTTGAGAAAGCCTATGGTCAATACGCCGTCTTTCGTGTAGCCTGTCGCGGACGCCACCGGCTTTATCTTCGCAAACCCATGTATGGTGGTTGACGCGCCGCCGCCGAGGTCGAATACTCCAAGCCTCCACATTGCGACGCCGACAATCATGACGACAAGTATCGCCCAGCCGTAGGTCATTAGATATTCCATCGCGCCCTGCGCTTTTTGGCCGAAGTGTTGTTTCATTTTAATCCTCGAAATAATCTTGAATAATAGCTAGGTATTAAAAAATGGTTCTTATAAATAAGGGGTAGAGGCCATGTTTGAGGGTGGAAGGCTTGCCGTGATTGTCCCGGCATACAATGAGGGAAGTTTGATAGCCCACGCGTTGTCTAAGATTGCGGATTACGCCGATTACATTATTGTCGTCGACGACGGTTCCACTGATGATAGCGCGAAAACAGTTGAGAAAATCTCGGAAAAAGACAAGAGGATAACCCTCATCCGGCATGACGCCAACAGGGGCGTTGGAGCGGCACTCTCAACTGGTTATTTGAAGGCGCGCGAGCTTGAAGCAGACTATGCCATAGTCATGGCGGGCGACGCCCAGATGGACGGCAGACACATTCCGAAATTGTTGAAGCCGATAGTTTCAGGAGAAGCTGATTACGTGAAGGGCAATCGTTTGGTCGGGTCGAACGCAAGGCGTGGAATGCCTAAATTCAGGCTTTTGGGAAACAGCATACTCACATTCCTAACGAAAGTCTGCTCAGGATACTGGGACATCATGGACCCGCAAAACGGTTATACCGCAGCCTCGCGCCAGGTGATTGAGACGATAGACTGGGAGGGCATGTATCCGAGATATGGATATCCAAACGACCTTCTGATAAAATTGAACGCCGCGGGATTCAAGGTGGCGGACGCCAACATTCCGGCAGTATATGGGATGGAAAAGTCGAAGATAAGATACGCTACATACATTCCGAAAGTGAGCTTGATACTCTTGCGAGGCTTCGCCTGGCGACTTTGGGAGAAATACGTAATCCGAAGCTTCCACCCCCTCGTCCTATTCTACCTCATGGGATTCACACTAATTCCCATAAGCATTCTGACGGCAGCCTACCTCGCCTACCTCAGATTCTACGTGGTCGGGGGGATTACTGCGACCAGCGCCCTCATCCCCATATTCCTCTTCACGACCGGACTCCAGAGCCTGTTTTTCGCGATGCTGTTCGACATGGAAGCCGGGAAAAAATGAAGGTCCTAATGCTAACATCCAGCTACCCGAGATACTCGGGAGACTATGCCGGCAACTTCGTCCACGAATTATCCAAAAAACTCGTGGAAAAGGATGTTGAAGTCACAGTGCTCGCGCCCCACGACAAAGACACGAAAGGCTTTGAGGTAATGGAAGGCGTGCAGGTGAAAAGATTCCAATACTTCTGGCCTAAAAAACTGCAGAGACTATGCTATGGAGGAGGGATGATTGAAAACGTCCGCACCAGCATCCTGGCGAAAATCCAGATACCGGCATACTTTACAATGCTCTCTGTCAGGACGCTCATAGAATCAAGGAAAATAGACGTAATACACGCCCACTGGATTATCCCGCAAGGACTGGCGGCAATATCTGGAAGAATTTGGGGGAAGAGGATAATCACTTCTGCACACGGGGGGGACTTGAGCCTTGCCTCATCTTGGATTGGACGGATTTTTCTTATATTTTCAGTGCGAGGAAGCGGCATAACAACCGCGAACAGCAGTTTTACTAAAAGGATTCTTGAGGAAGCAGTGAAAAAAAAGGTGGAAGTAATTCCAATGGGCGCGGGCGATATGGCCTCAAAAGAAGAAGAACGAAACGTCAAAGAAGAATACAACGCCAAAGGCAAAGTAATCATGTATGTCGGCAGGCTTTCGAAAGAGAAGGGTGTTGAATACCTGATTGATGCATTCCAAATTATTTCAAAAAGAGCAGATAATACCTACCTTATGATTGTGGGTGAAGGCCCTGAAAGAGAAAGCCTTGAGGAGTATTCGCAAAATCTCGGGATAAGTGAAAGAGTCGTATTCACTGGAAGTGTTAGACACGATTTTTTGAGGTGTTTTTATGAGTCTTGCGACATCCTGGTTCTGCCGTCAGTAGGCTTGTCAAAATACAGGCAGGAGGGTCTTGGAGTCAGCCTGCTTGAAGCAATGTCTTATGGAATACCAGTTGTCGCATCAAATGTCGGAGGTATCGCAGATGTTGTAGCAGAAGGGGAGACCGGGCTTTTGGTCGGGGAGAAGAATCCTAAAGCGTTGGCGGATGCGATTGAAAGGCTTTTAGACGATGAAGCGTTGAGAAAGCGCGTTTCCGAGAACGGAATGCGTTTTGTGAGAGAAAATTTTGGTTGGGAGAGTATTTCAGACAGATTCATTAAGGTTTATGGAGAAGCTTTAGAATGAATGAGGGATTTAGAGGAGTCTTGAAGTTTTCGGGCGGAGTCTTCGTCTTAGCAGTATTTGCAATCGTTCTCTCAAAAAATCTTGACGCTGTCAGGCTTGTTTTCAGCATTGATCCGGTTCAACTCCTGCTTCTTCTCGCGTTAACTGTGGTCATGTTTGTAATCAACGGCTTGTTGATCAAGTATATGATGACGGTTTTTGATATTCAACTTCCGTTTTCAGAGTATTTCGGGCTTGGAATACTTACTTCGATTGGGAACTATGTCCTGCCTTTGCGGGGTGGTGCTTCGCTTCGCGCGGTTTATTTGAAAAAGAAGTTCAAGTTCCCCTACAAGACTTTCGTCTCGACTTTGATGGGAATGTATATCCTGGTTTTTTGCGTTTATGGCGGGATTGGTTTTCTGGCTTCAATATTCCAGCAGTTTTTGAACGGCGGGACAGTATTGATGTTGCCGGCGTTTTATCTTGCTCTTTTCCTTGCCCCGCTCGCTTTTATCGTCTTCCATCCGAAAACCGGTTTCGCCCGAGTGGATCTGGTTTTTGACGGGTGGGGGGAGATTAAGCGGAGTCGGGTGTTTCCGACCCTGATTTTGGTTGAGGTTTTTGACGCTTTGGCGAGGGTGTTTTTGATGTACGCGATATTTTTTTCGATTGGCGTTGAAATCAGTTTTAGTTATGTTGTTTTCGTGACGGTCGTCAACGTTTTCTCGCTTTTCATAAACATTCTGCCGGCGAACATTGGGGTTCGGGAGCTTGTGATAACCCTTGCCTCGCAGGCTGGCGGGGCGTCGGTTGAGGCGGGTCTTGCCGTCGCCCTGGTTTTGCGGGGTACTGAGGTTTTGGGTTTGATGTTGTGTTCGCCGTTTGCCTTGAGGATTTTCCGCGGGAGCCGGTAGCATGGATTTATAATTCTTATTCTTATGTAATTGCATGTCTTTGGGGCGGTGGGATTTTCTGGCGATAGTATTTTGCATCTTGCTCACAGCG
Source organism: Candidatus Altarchaeales archaeon (assembly GCA_011380095.1). Classification (GTDB taxonomy): domain Archaea; phylum Altiarchaeota; class Altiarchaeia; order IMC4; family SCGC-AAA252-I15; genus DSAL01. The sequence continues at coordinate 2,916 of DSAL01000074.1, read as the reverse complement.
TATCTTCTTTTGAATTTAGTGCCGGGCGCTTTTGTGACCGACGAGGTCGCCTATCTTCTGACCGCCGATAGTTTGTATAAGACTGGCTGGCTGGACTTGTGGAACGGGAACAACGAGTTCGTTTCGAATGAGATGGAGTTGTCCGCCACAAGATATTTTGAGGATGGCGGGGTTTACGGCTTGATGGGTATTCCCGCCCCGTTCTACGCTTTCGCGGCACTGCCTTTCCAGCCTTTCTTCGGGTTGTCTTCCATTATCGCCCTGAATATTTTATGTTACGGCCTTGCGTGTCTTGGGGTTTATCTTTTGGGAAAGCTTGTCTTGGAGGACGGGAAACTCGCCTTTCTTTCAATGGCTTTGTTCGCGTTCGCCTCCTACAGCCTTCAGTATAGCGCGATTTCAATACCCCATCTTCCTTCAATCGTCCTCGTCTTGTTTTCAATGCTCGTCTTTGTCTACGACTACCAGAGGGGGTGCAGGCGCGAGATGTACATTTATTCAGGATTCATGATGGGCGCAAGCCTCGGGTTCAGGTACACCAACATCGTTTTTCTGGTGATACTCACTCTTGCAGTGTATCATTTTAAGGGCGTCAAGAGGAGTTTGCTGTTCCTGTTTGGGAATGTGATACCATTAACCCTCTTGTTCACAATACACCGACGGTATTTCCTAAGCTGGCTGAGTTCGGGCTACGGCTCGCTAATTTCAGACTGGCTTTTCGGCAGGGGCATGATATTCGCGTTTCTTTTCGGGTTTGCGGGCGTTGCGGCTTTCCTTTTCAGGAAAAGGCTGGAGGTGAGGTTTGGGGGCTTCTCCAGAAAGGATTGGTGGAAGTTCGGGGTGACGGGGCTTGTATTGCTGGCCTTCATGGTTTTTTTCGACCCGGATGCTTTCAGCGTGTTGTGGATGCGGGCCGTCTATTTTTACGGGAAGGTGTTCGACATGACGCCTCTCGCCGGCGAGTTCGGGGTTTTCAGGAAGAAGGCGTTTTTTCAGGCGACCCCCTACATGATTCTGGCTCTTGCCGCCCCATTCATCCAGCAGGATTTGAAGAGAAAAAGGATGCTTCAAACAATTCTGGTTTATGCTTCAAGCATCCTGGTTTTCTACAGCCTTGTCGGCGCAACCGGAGGCCGAGACGAAACGTTTGGAATGAGGTATTTCCTGGAGGCAGTCCCTTTTTTCATAGTATTGTCGGTTGAGAGCGTTAAAGAGTATTTGAAAGGATTAAGGGGGAGTGGGGCGTGTGTTATCTTGTTATCCACGATTTTCGCGGCTTACCTGCAGTATATGCGCGGATGGTGGGTTTATCCGGAACAGGAGTACAGGTTTTTGCACACGCTCATCGCCGTTTTGCTTTTGGCTTCCTTCCTGCTTTTCAGGAGGAATGTGAAATCCAGTGTTTTGCTCGCCGTGTTTTTGATGCTGTCGGTTTCTTTCAGCAGTGCGTGCGCGAGGGCGGACTTGAATGGTTTAAACCAGCGGAAGTTTATCGTCAGCGAGTTGTGGGATGGCTTGGATTCCGTGATTGAGGATGATAGCGTGATAGTGACGCAGGGTCACGCGCATACGATAAGGGTTGTCGGCCCCAAAGCGGTTAAGACTTTGCGGATTGTGACGCCGACGAGGGGCAACTATACCGACACCCTCCGGATTCTCGAGTTTTATGCGGGAATGAACAAGACTATTTACATTTTGAAGATGGATTTGGAGGATGATTCGGATGACGAGTGGCTTTTGAGGATGAGGGAAATCACGTCGGCGGTGGATTATGATAGGTTGTATTGGATGGACGTAAAGACTGAAGTCAGTTATTTTTAAAATAAGGATAAGATAAAAAAAAGAAAAAGTGGAGTATTGGTTTACTCCAATGGGCCTGTTACTTTTCCGCTTGACTTTCTCACCACTGGTTCTCCACCCAAGTCAATTTCGTATGTTACTTCAATTGCAAGCGAGAAAGAGTCTCCCGGATTTTTGCCTGCTGTCGGCAACCCCGCAATAGCATCAGTAACGACCAAATGCTGGTTTGGGCTTACCGCGCCACCGCCAACAGTCTGGCTTAGCTCTTGGCCTTCAAGCTTTGTCTTGACTTGTGTTATGGTTATTGGTGTTCCCGCGGCGTTTAGGAACGCGCACTGGAATGCTCCGTCAGCTCCAAGTCCGCATGCCGCAAGCTGGGGTTTTACCGCGCCGAAACCCTGCATGTTCATCGCGGTAGCAGATCCGGGGTTGAATATCCCCAGCTGCCACATGACGATTCCCACAATCATAACAACAAGAATCGCCCATCCATATGTCATCAAATACTCCATGGCGCCCTGGCCTTTGTTTCCTAAAAATTTCATTTTTGGATTTACCTCATATCAAATAGAATATGATATACAAGTATCTATTTTACAGTATGTTTTTAAAAATGGCGGTTTTCCGGATATTGCGAATAAAAAAAAGGCTTAAAATAAAAAAAAGGGGGGTGGTGGAGTGTTTTTTACTCCAACGGCCCTGTTATCCGCCCGCTCGACTTTCTCTGCACGGTGTCAGCACCCAGTTGGATGGTGTATGTGACTTCAGCGTTAAGCTGGAAAGAGTCTCCCACCCTGCCTGAAACACCGGGAATGCTCGAATAGTCGAAGATGTAGTGTTGGTTTGGCGAAAGCGCCTGACCAATATCCTTGGAGATTGTTGGACCCCCATCGACACTCATTTTTATGTGGGTTATCGTAATCGGTGTTCCAGCAGCGTTTAGGAACGCGCAGCTGACTATCTGGCCGTCGGCCTGAAGCCCGCACGCCGTAAGCTGGGGCTTTACCGCCCCGAAACCCTGCATGTTGGTCGCTGTCGCAGCGCCCGGATTGAATATCCCAAGCTGCCACATTACTATTCCCACAATCATAACAACAAGAATCGCCCATCCATACG
>DSAL01000094.1 GCA_011380095.1 Candidatus Altarchaeales archaeon | reverse complement strand
GTATATTATCGCGTCGGCGTCACAGTCCACAAGCATCTCCACAACCTTCTGAGTATTGCCGCTCGACTCCCCCTTAAGCCAAAGCTTTCTCCTGCTCGTGCTGTAATAGTGTGCGAGGCCTGTTTCCACCGTCTTTTCCACCGCCTCCCTGTCGGCGAACGCCTGCATCAAAACATCCCTCGTCTTCGCGTCCTGCGTGATTACAACATATAATCCGCCGATGCCGTCGACGCTTCTCGCCTTCAACTCCTGCAAAAAATCCATAAACCAATTATTATACTTGACGCCATATATTTATGGAATGGCAGAACCGGAAGACTTTGAGGAAGGCCAGGAATACGGCGAGGAGACTATAAACACGCCTGAGGGAGAGCCTCAGGTAATAAGAGTACGCCTTCCAAGAAAAGGCCAGGTATTGGGCGAAGTGGAACAGATGCTTGGAGACCGCAGGATGAAGGTCAAGTGCACTGACGGAGAAACCAGGATTTGCAGGATTCCCGGCAAGATGAGGCGCCGAGTCTGGATTAAGGAAGGTTACGTCGTACTGGTCGAACCATGGGAGGTTCAGACTAAAGAGAGGGGCGACATAGTCTGGTGCTATACCCTCCAGCAGGCCAACTGGCTTGAAAAAAAAGGACACTTGAAAGACATAGAAAACTTCTAGCCCCCCTCAGTTTCCCGCATGCTTATGGGCTCATATACTCCCAGCCTCTTAACGCATATATCCCCCTATTCTTATTCATTCATCGATGGCCGGGAAAAAACTGCTTCTTGGAAACCACGCCCTGGCGGAAGGCGCGCTTGAAGCCGGCATAGGATTCGCGTCAGGTTATCCGGGAACCCCCTCCACCGAAATAATAGAATATCTCGCAGGACAAAATGTTGAAGGACTGCATGTTGAATGGAGCGTGAACGAAAAAGTCGCGCTGGAAACGGCGGTCGGAGCCTCATACTCCGGGGTTCGCTCGCTTTGCGCGATGAAGCATGTAGGATTGAATGTCGCGCTCGACCCATTGATGACTCTCGCATACACTGGAGTTAAGGCGGGGCTCGTCATTATCGTCTGCGACGATCCGGGAATGTTTTCATCGCAAAACGGGCAGGACACGAGGCATCTCGTCCGCGCCGCGAAAATAATGTGTCTTGAACCCAAAGACGGACAGCAGGCTAAAGAAATGGTTGTCGAAGCCTTTGAGCTGAGCGAGAAACTCGGGATTCCAGTTGTCGTAAAATCTTTGACAAGACTATCACACACGACCTCACCAGTCGTCTTGGGAGAGAGGAAAAAACCGGCGGCGGGAACGTTCAAAAAAGATTCGGCGAGCTTCGTCATGATCCCCCAGAACGCAAGGCCTCGCCGTGAAATCCTCTTTGAAAAGCAGGCTGACATCCTCAAGGCGTGCGAAGAATCGGGATTCAATAAACTAACCGCCATTGATGAAGCCAAAAACAATTCTCGACGCGGAATCATTGCGTGCGGGACTTCGATAAATCTCGCGCAGGAACACGCGAAAGACGTTCCTCTTCTCGAGTGCGGGACATGGCCGATACCCCAAAAGAATGTCGAAGAATTCGTTAAAGGTCTTGACGAAGTAGTCTTGCTTGAGGAGGGAGACCCGATAGTTGAAGAAGAAGTCCGCGTATTCCACAAAAATGTTTTGGGCAAACTCACCGGACACCTCCCCCTCTACGGCGAACTTAACCCCGAGTGTCTTGAAGTGCTCTTTGAAATAAACGTTCCAGAAGTCCGCGAATTTAATCACGAACTATTGGCGCCGCGCCCCCCAGTATTCTGCCCCGGATGCCCGCACAGGGGGACGTTTTACGTCCTGAAAAAGCTTGGCGCAGAAGCCAATATGGGTGACATAGGATGCTACGCACTCGGCGTCCAAAAACCTTTTGAGGTATTGGACACCTGCCTTTGCATGGGGGCGGGAATAGGGCAGGCGGCGGGCGCAAGCCACGTTGGAGTCAAAAAATCACTGGCGCTCATCGGAGACTCCACATTCCTGCATTCCGGCATTACAGGCCTTTTGAATTCCGCATACAACGGCGCCGACATAACTATAGTAATATTCGACAACGGCAATATCGCGATGACAGGACACCAGCCGACACCACTCACCGGAATCCGTGCCAATGGCGTGAAAGGCAAGCCTGCAAATCTTTCTGAAATTTGCAGGGCGTGCGGCGCCGAAACGGTTTTGGAATACGACCCGAGAAAACTCGGGGAAACAGACTCAACACTCAAAAAAGTTTTGCAGGAAAATGGGGTCAAGGTGGTGATAGCGAAGGCGCCTTGCACGCGAATCCCGGATTTTAAGGCAGGGCCGACACACTATGTCGACCAGCAAGCTTGCGTGAAGTGCGGAAAGTGTCTTGAACTCGGGTGTCCGGCAATCGTGAAAGATGATGCGGGCAGGATAACAATTGACGAGGTCTTGTGCGTTGGATGCACACTGTGCGCGCAAGCATGCTCGACTGGCGCGATCAAAACAATGGGGCGTGCGGGCAATGCAGTAAATACGAAAACCAGTTTGGAGGGCGGAAAATGAACTTCAACATCATAGTCTGCGGGGTCGGCGGGCAGGGGGTGGTTTCATCATCAAACGTTGTCGCTCTCGCCGCATTCAAGCAAGGGTTGGACGTCATGAAATACGAGACGCGTGGGATGGCCCAGCAGGGCGGGACAGTCGTCTCCCACGTCAGGATCGGCGATGATGTGAAGACTCCGATAATCCGGGAAGGCTGCGCCGACCTTCTAATAGCATTCGAGCCTCTGGAGGCGATACGATACTTGAATCTCTTGAATGTCGAAGGAAAACTTTTGGCGAGCACGCATCCGATAAAAGTATTGGGGTATCCGAAACTCGGCGATTTGTACGGGGAACTGGAATCGCATGGCGCAGAACTTGTTGATGCCAGCATTCTGGCGAAGAAGGCGGGCGGATTCATCATGCAAAACACGGTCATGCTCGGCGCCGCGTCAAGACACATTCCGCTAGACGAGAAGAATATACTTGAAGCAATACGGGAGACGTTCGCGAAACAAGTGGGGGTGAACCTGAAGGCGTTCGAGATTGGTAAAAACAGAAAATGAAAGGAGTAAGAATCACATACCTCACAATTCTTGGAATTCTCTTGGTGATTCTTCTTCCGGAAATAATCCAAAACGCCAGGCTCATATTCGGCGGGGCTGGAATACAAAGCATCGTGTTCGGACGCTGGGACATCGCGCTCGTCAACATACTCTTCTTCAGCGTCTTCATAATACTCCTCCCCTACCAGGGCCGGGCGGAATGGCGCTCGAAAGGATTATACACGGCATTCATAGTTTCATTATTCGCCGAAATGTACGGGTTCCCGCTGACAGCCTACTTCATGGCAAGCCATCTCGGAACCTCAACTTCAAACTACACTCCCTCACGCCATCTGTCATTCACCTTCATGGGCGAGGACTTCATGCTTCCAACGGCAATGATTGCGGGAGGCGTCATCACGGTCGCAGGACTCATTCTTGTGGTAGTCGGGTGGGCTCAGGTATACCGTTCAAAACAGTCGATTGCCACCGGCGGCTTATACAAGTACGTGCGCCACCCCCAATACACTGGCATCTTGATGGTCACGTTCGGCTGGCTGATACACTGGCCGACACTCCCGACACTTTTGATGTGGCCGGTACTTTCCGCAAGCTACTACAAGCTCGCAAGGCGCGAGAAAAAATTCCTGCAGGAAAAATACGGCAAACAATTTGAAGAATACAGGGATAAGACGCCAATGTTTTTGTGAAAAAAACTATTTTTTGACTAACGTCCCATGCTCTTTCCTCACGACTAAAGAATCATACAAAAAATCTTTCTCCCGCCCGCTGACTATCCTCGTTGCAATACCCGCGTCCGCGAGTTCCAACAGCTCTTCAAGTTTTCGCTTGAATCCGCCGGTCACGTCAGCCCCTTTTCCGGCGCCGAACTCGAAACTGTCGATATTGCCTCTGGTCAATTCCTTAATCTGCTCGGATTCACCCGGCTCCCCCTCAAAAACTCCGTCGTAGTCGCCGACCATGACTACGAGGTCGGCTCCAATCATCTTGGCAAGATAAGCCGTCAATTGGTCTCCGGAAAGTATCTTGAATCCAGTCCTAACGTCAGTCAGAACATCCCCATATCCGACCGGCACAAGCCTCAACTCCAGCATCTTCCTGACTATCGATACGTCAAAATCATTGATTCTACCGTCATCAAGCATTATCGCCGCCGACGGCTGGAAGGCCACGGCGTTGACACCCGCATTCGCAAGAGATGATACTACAATCCGGTTCAACTCCTCCATTCCCAGGCGGGTTTCGACTATCCCCGGAATCTGGTCGACACTTTTGAATCCTTCGGCAAGCCCGTATTTTTTCGCGGGAACATGCCCGTACGGGCCGGCTCCATGGACTATCAAAACCTGCAGCGCCGACTCCTTCAAAGCACGTGAAATCTCCGAGGACAGGATGTCCAAAACTTTTTGGTCGACTTCTCGCACGCCCTCATGCTTTTTCGTTATGACGGATCCGCCAAGCTTGACTACAATCCTTCTCACAATACCACCATATTGTCCTTGAATACTATCTCATTGTATTTCCGGTATCCGAGAATCCTCTCGATGTCCGCCGACTTCGCCCGCTTAATCCTATCAACCTCGCCGGCATCATAGTTTGAGACGCCTTTTGCAAAAACCCCGCCATCCGAATCCGCGATGTCGACCACGTCACCCTTCCTGAAGCTTCCACTCACCTTGACAACTCCAACCGGAAGAAGGCTTGAAGAGCCTTTCAAAAGAATCTTCTTCGCGCCGTCGTCCACGGTCAAGACTCCCCTGCTTTTCGAAGAATATTTCATCCAGTGAAGACGGTCTGTCAACACCTTCTGCGCCTTGAAAAGAGTTCCAACGTCCTCTCCTTTTGCGATGCTTTGAAGTATGTTCTTCCGCGCGGAATTCGCCAAGACCACGTTGATTCCCATGCTCGTCGCCTTCTTCGCAGCCTCAACCTTCGTCTTGATTCCGCCAACACCCTTCACCGAACACTTGTCCGACACCTCGCCCAAATCCTTTCTGAAATCCCTGACAACCTTAATCAAAACCGCACTCTCATCCCGCTTTGGGTCGCACGTGTATACTCCGTCAATGTCGGACAGCATTACGAGCAGGTCCGCCTCAATACAGCATGCGGTGTAGGCGCTCAAATTGTCGTTGTCGCCCACCCGGATCTCACGGACCGAAACCGCGTCATTCTCATTGACTATCGGCAGAATCCTGTTGTGCAGTAATGTGAGCATGGTATTCCTCGCGTTCAAGTAGCGTTCCCGCTCCTCAAAATCCGATCTCGTGAGCAAAACCTGCCCGACCCTGATGCCCTGCTTTGAAAACACTTCAACATACTTTTGCATTAGCGCGGTCTGCCCGACAGACGCAAGAGACTGGAGTATCCGAACGTCGCGGGGCTTCTTCTTCAACCCCATAACGTCCATGCCGGCGGAAATCGCGCCACTCGTCACCAACACTACCTCCACTCCTCCGTCGCGAAGCTTTTTTATCTCGCCCGCAACCCCCCCCATCCTCTTGGAGTCCAATCCATAGCCAGAGCCTTTGGTGATGCTCGACGTGCCGACTTTCACGACAATCCGCTTCACGCGGCCTAAACGTTTCCGTTCGGATTCCATGACTGGTTAATACTTTCGGGAAATACTTAATATTAAATGAAGCGGAACCCGCCTGGTTATTCCCTCACCCAAAACATCAATACCGCCGATACCAAAGACAATGACGCGCTGAAGGCGAAGGTTGCGCCGGGACTGTAAGCCTCCCACAAAAACCCCGCGATAAAAGAGGCGGGAAGCGCCAAAAGCCCGGTCACAGTACTATACGTCCCAAGCGTGCTCGCCCGAAACTTCGGGTTCGAGAGGTTTGAGACGTACGCCTTCTGCACCACCTCGAAAAGCCCGCGGTGCAGGCCGTACAATACGAAGACGAGGATAAAGACTATCGCGGACCCGCGCAAGGCGAAAAGACAAGTCACTGCGAACAAGATGAAGCATGCCTGCATCATCCTCCCCCCGCCATACTTGTCGACCATCCTGCCGAACGGAATAGAGCTCGCTGAAGCAGAGAACGTGAACAACAAGTAGAGTGCCGGGATGAAGACGTTCGCAATACCCATGGCCGAAGCCTTCAGGACGAGGAACGAGTAGCTGAATGATGCGAGCGAGAAAAAAGACGATACAATCAGGAACCGTTTGAATGTCGGACTCAAATCCGCAAGCCCGAACTCCTTGTGCGGGACACGACCACTCCTCTCGCGCACCAGAAAATAAATCAGAAGGACGCTCAAAAGGGAGGGGAAGGCCGCAACCAGCAAAATCTTTTTCAGGGGAAACATTGTGAGCAAGAGCATTGCAATCAACGCGCCCGCAAAAGCCCCGGCATTGTCCATCATCCGCAAAAACCCAAAGCTCGCGCCAGCCTTGCCCGGTTTGGAGCAGTCTGCGACCATCGCGTCACGGGGCGACCCCCGCATCTTCCCGAACCGGTCCAACACCCGGAAAAACGGGAGGCTCGTCCAAGACGTTGAGATGGAATAGCCGACCCGCGAGAGAAAGCCCATGAAATATCCCGTCCAGACGAAAACCTTCCTCCTCCCCCACCTGTCCGAAAGGTAACCGGAAACAATCTGGGAAATCGACACAACCGCCTCCCCCAAGCCGTCAATCAAACCTAAAATCCGCATGTCCGCCCCAAGAGACGTTACGAACAAAGGCCAGACGGGTGCAATCATGTCCGAACCCATATCATTCAGAAAAGACGCGGCCCCGAAAACCCTGACTTCACCCGAACCACCGCAAACCGCGGGAGAATCCGCGATACCCCCGCCACCAAACACATTTTTACCGCTTTTTACGCCGTGTTCAACCATTCTATGGTAAAACTATGTCGAAACCATATTTTTATACCGCTATTTCGTATATCTTGGAGTATTTGCGCTAAACCCCCGTAACTGGGGTGTTCTCAAAAACACATTTTGATGAACCGATGAAGCATTTACGCGAGGTGAAAAACATGAGTTACGTGAAATTCGAAGTACCGGACGAATTAAGGGAAAAAGCTTTAGACGTGCTGGAAGAAGCCCGAAAGAGCGGGAAGATAAAGAAGGGGACGAACGAGGTCACAAAAGCCGTCGAGCGAGGCAAGGCAAAACTCGTCATAATAGGCAAAGACGTCGAACCCCAAGAGATTGTCATGCACCTTCCAATGCTTTGCGCGGAAAAAGAGATTCCATACCTCTTCGCGCCGAAAGCCGACATTGGAGGGGCGGTAGGCATACATGTTGCAACGGCGGCGGGAGCGGTGGTCGAGGAAGGAAAGGCTAAAGACAAGCTGGCCGAAGTCGCATTAAAGATCGCGGAACTCGCGAAATAAAAGATTTAAACTAAAAATGGTTTCAGCGGAAGTCGTACAGATAATCGGACGGACGGGCATCTACGGCGAAGTCATCCAAGTCATGTGCAAGGTCAACGACGGCGAAAACAAGGGCCGCGTCATCAGGCGCAACGTGATGACTCCGGTCAGGGTCGGCGACATACTCGACTTGATGGAGACGGAGCGCGAGGCAAAACCACTTGGTAAATAAAAATGGACTGCGTTTTTTGCGGGAAAAAAATCCCGGCGGGGACGGAATCAATATACGTTGACGCCAAAGGAAAAGCCAACTATTTCTGCTCGAGGAAATGCGAGAAAAACATGATAAATCTCGGGAGAAAACCCAGGAAAACCAGATGGACGAGGATGTACATGGAAGAAAAGGCGTTGCGGCTAAAGTCGTCAAAGCCTTCCGAGTCCAATGAGAAGACGGTGAAAAAAGAGGCCGTGAAAGAAGAGTCGGCGGAAGCAAAATCCGAAATCGCAGAAACTGAAAAGCCCAAGTCTTCAGGCAAAAAGGCGAAGCCTGCCGGAAAGACGGCGAAGAAAAAGCCGGCCAACAAAGCGGGGAAGCATTCGGAAAAAAAGTCTTCCACGAAAAAGCCGGCCAAAAAAACGTCAAATAAAAAGGAGTAGGCGGTAAAGTGCAGACGCTAATAATAATCCGGCCCTACGCGGTCAACAGGGGACTGGTCGGGGAAATACTAACCCGTTTCGAAAAGCACGGGATATTTTTCTCAGGGCTTAAAGTCCACTGGATAGTCCGCGAGGAAGCCGAACAACTTTATGGACAGCATAAGGGACAGGACTTTTACGAGCGTCTAATAAACGACATGCTGGAGGGCCCGTCCATCATGGCGGTCTTGGACACCGACGTTTTGGACAATGAAAGCGCGATAAAGCTTGTCAGGAAAATCATCGGAGACACAGACCCCGCCAAGGCGGAGATGGGTACTATCCGGGGGGACTTCGGCCTTAGAATAGCCCAAAACATAATCCACGCTTCAGACTCGAGGACCGCGGCGGAGCGTGAAATACCAATATTTTTCGAAAAAAAGGAGATTGTAAAATACCGTGAGAAAAAATGAATATAACAGACATCCCAGCAGACAAGCTGATTAATGCGATAGCGCAGGACTTGCGAGAAAACCAGGGTTTCGAAAAGCCAGAGTGGGCCGGATACGTCAAGACGGGAGCATCCCGCGAAAGGCAGCCGGACGACGCCAACTGGTGGTGGATGAGGGCGGCGAGCATGCTCAGAAAGATAACCCTCAACGGCCCGGTAGGAGTTGAACGCCTCAGGTTCGACTACGGCGGGAAAAAAGACATGGGACGGTCTCCTGCGGTGTTTCGTAAGTCCGGCGGCAAGGTTATACGCACTATACTCCAACAGTTGGACGCTTCAGGACTTTGCGATAAAACGCCTAAAGGACGCGTTTTAACGCCTAAAGGACAGTCTTATATCTCAGGCATTGCCAAAAAGATTTCGCAGTAAAATACTGTGGGACGCTAATATTACTTCACGATGAGTGAACTTGAGGAGTTACGGAAAAAAAGGCTTGCGCAACTGCGGGCGCAGCAGTCTCAGCTGCTCCAGCAGGAATACCAGCAGGAACTGCAGCGTCAGGAAGTCGAACAGCAGATAAAGCATATAATCAACAACATCATGACGCCCGAAGCCCGCGAGCGTCTTGCGAACATCAGGCTTGCTAGGCCGGACTTTGCCCGCCAGGTTGAAATACTTTTGATACAGATGGCGCAGTCCGGGCGCCTCCCTAAAAAGATTGACGACCTGCTTTTCAAGCAGATTCTTTCCAAGATAAGCGAGGGAAAACGCGAGACGCAGATAAAAAGAATATGACTCTTGAGAGACGAAGATAAAAAGAATATGGCTTTTGGTTTTCCCGACTAAATTTCAAGGTCTTCAATGTCTTTTTCAAGGGCGTCTTCCTCAGCCTTCCCTATCTCGTATCCGAGACTGCGTTCAGCCTTCTTGCCTTTGGCCGGAGACTCCTTCCTCTTCCTCTTTGTGCCGATGGCTGATGCGATTATCATCGCCAGTCCTAAAAACATCATCGCCCAATTTTTCTTGGAGAAAGGACCTATTAGTGTGTCTTCAATCGCCTTTACCTGCGAGTTCACTAAAGCCTTATCGACTTCAAGCCCGGCATTTTCAGCCAAGAGCGCGGCCTTAAGTTTTTGTGAAGAATCCTGCTGGTCTCCCAAAATCTTTATCTCGATGTTGAGCTCCCCCCAAATTACTTTCAGCTCCTGCTGGGTCCTCCCCTCCGGGACTATGGAACTTTGAAGCTTAAGCCAGCGGATTATGTTAAGCCCGTAATTCCTGTTGTGGTATTCCCCAATCCTCTTGTTGGAAAGCATGTCGGCGTCTGAATGTATGAATACCAGTCCGTTGCCGAAACGGCTTGCGGCGGAAACTGCGGGAATGCTTCCCGACGGGAAGCTTCCGGTGTCGCTGAACGTGTCTGAATCCCCTGTTGCGACAGCTATCGCGTTTCCTGAAAGCATCAGTCCGCTGCCGTCGTAGAATCCTATCCTGACTACCCCCTGCCTCAGGGTTTTTGTAATCGATTCTTCGCTGAAACGGTCTACAGTGAACATCTTATTGCTGGCTTCCCCCGAGACCGGGTCTGTCGTGTCAATTAATTTTCCAGTGTCTATCGTAACTCCGAATGGTATTGTCAGCTGGTTGGCGTTTCCGTTGCCCTCGCCGTTTATGAACAAGCCCCTGCCCCGTTGTATCACAAACCATATTATCGCTGAAATCTCCTGGGCTGTCATAGCCTTGCCCAAATTCTGCACTACCAGTATATCGTAGTTTTCAAGAGTCTCTCTCGTCAACTCCCCCCTTGTTATTGTCGCCACGTCATTGCCCTGCCTCCTCAGCTCTTCAGCATACTCAGAGTAACCTGATTCGATAATGTACTGGCTGGAAGTCCCGACTTCGTAAAACAGGATTTTGTCCGCGGATACTGTCGCAGTCAAAAGCATTATCGCCAGGATTAACGTCAAGCATCTCATAGCTTCAAGCCCTCCACGTCAAAATCGTCTTCAGAACCGGAATCTCCGCCCTCATCGAACTCGTAGCCGAGTTCGCTTAAAACGTCTTCATGAACCTCACCGCCCTTCTTTCTTTGAGATACTATCACTGCGCTTATTAGTATGCTTAAACCCAAAACCAGTATGGCCCAATTGTCCCTGTTAAGGGGGCCCACCATGCCCTCTTCAAGTTCTGCGAGGCGGGCTTGTGCAATCGAGATTTGTATTTCAAGCTGGCTGTTCTGGTTCAAAATATGCGTGTTTTCGGTGTCAAGGCGCGTGTTCGCGTTTTCCAGCTCCTGCCTCTTAATCTTAAGCCTGCTTATCTCAATCTCAACGTTCTCGGTGTCATTGGATATGCTGAAGTCTTGGGAGGATATTGCAAGCCAGTTTATGATGTTTAACCCGTACTTCCTGTTATTATCCTCCCCCACGCGTGCGTTGGAGAGCGTGTCGGCGTCAGTGTGGACGAAAACCAGCCCGTCCCCGAAAAGGGTTGCCGCCGAAACCACGGGCATGCTTCCCGCCGCAAAGCTTCCGGTGTCGCTGTACGTGTCTTCATCTCCTGATGCTATGGCCTTCGCGTCGCCGGAAAGTATGAACGCCCTTGCATCCGACACCGTAATGGCCTTTATGTCTTTCACTATGACTGAAATCCCGTCTTGAGGATAGAACCTGTGTACTTTAAACGACTTGCGGTTTCCGCCTATCTGGTCGCTCACATCAATTAAAGTGCCGTCGTCTATCGTAACTCCGAATGGTATTGTCAGCTGGTTGGCGTTTCCACTGCCCTCGCCGTTTATGAAAAGACCGCGCCCTCTTTGTATTACAAACCAGAGTATTGCGGAAACTTCCTGGGTTTCAAGCTTCCTGTTAAGATTCTGTATCACGAGTATGTCGTAGTTTTCAAGCGCTTTACGGTCTAAAGACCCCCTGGAAATGGATGCGACATCATAACCCTCCTTCTTCAAGTCTTCGGCGAACTGGGAGTAGCCTGAATCAATCTTGTACGGCGTTGCGGTCCCGACCTCGTAAAAAAGGATTCTTTTAGTTGTTGCGGCGGAAGGGCACGCCAGCAACATTACTATCAAAATCGTAGTCCAAAAACTCCTCATATCCTATAGAAATTTATTATACAACTATATATAAACTGTAAATCAAGTTCATTAAGTCTAATCAGTTCATCAAGTTCAAGAAATTAAGTTCATTAAGTTCAATCCGTTTTTTGTCTTGCGGCGTTCTTCAGCGACTTGACGTAGCCTGGAATGCCCCCACGATCTTCCCCCACAAATCTTACTATTCCGCTTCCCACAATCGCCGCGTCCGCGCCGTACGAGAGGACTTCCTTGACGTGTTCGGGCTTGCTGATGCCGAATCCGACCGCTAGCGGAAGCTTTGTTTTTGAGCGGACTTTTTCTACAAGACTCTTTAGCTTGTCTGAAATCTCTTCACGCGCGCCAGTAGTCCCCAAGAGCGCGACTATGTAGACAAATCCGGAGGCGGTCTTGAGTATCTTCTCAAGCCTCTCGTCGGTCGTTGTCTCTGCCACAAGGAATATGAAGTCGACATTGTTCTCCTCCAATTCTTTCCGAAGTGGACCGGCCTCTTCTATTGGGAGGTCCGGGACTATCAGGCCGTCGACGCCGGTTTCCGCACACCTTTTGCTGAACTTGCCGAGCCCGTACTGCAATACAAGATTGTAGTATGTAAGGCAGACGAGCGGAGCATCATGCTTTTTCGAAATCCTTTTGCACAATTCGAAATACTTGTCGGTGTTCATTCCCGCAGTCAACGCCCGCGTTCCAGCCTCCTGTATTGTCGGGCCGTCAGCCATCGGGTCTGAGAACGGGAGGCCGACTTCCAAAACGTCCGCGCCGGACTCGATGACGTCGCACGCAATCTTGTAGGACTCGTCGACTGTCGGGTCTCCACCGACTATGAAGGCCACAAGCTTTCCGCCGCCTTCAAACGCTTTCCCAAGCCTGCTCACAATTTCACCCCGAAATAGTCCGCGATAGTGTGAACATCCTTGTCGCCTCTTCCTGAAAGATTGATGACTACGACATCATTTTTCCCGAATTCCCCCGCAATCTTTAGGGCGTGGGCTACCGCGTGCGCGGACTCGAGTGCCGGAAGAATACCCTCCTTCTCACAAAGGATTCTGACGGCATTCATGCACTCATCATCTGTCGCATAGACCGCCTCAAGCCTGCCCTGCTCCTTCAAGTCCGAAAGTTGTGGTCCAACTCCCGGATAATCCAATCCCGCCGAAATCGAGTATGAAATCTGGACTTGCCCGTACTTGTCCTGCAAAAGCTTGCTGTACATTCCATGGAGCACTCCATCACGGCCTTTGCTGAGCGTCGCCCCATGCTGTTTAGTATTGACACCCTTTCCCGCCGCCTCGACTCCAATCAATCTCACGTCCTTGCCTATAAAATTGTTGAATGCGCCCATAGCGTTCGAGCCTCCCCCAACGCACGCAATAACTGCGCTCGGAAGCTTCCCCTCTTTTTCCTTGCACTGCTCTTCAATCTCCTCCCCAATCACCTTCTGGAATTCGCGCACCATTGTCGGGTACGGGTGGGGTCCGACAACTGATCCTATGCAGTAGAACGTGTCGGAAACGTTCGTCAGCCAATCCCGCATGGCCTCGTTGATGGCGTCCTTGAGGGTCTGCGAGCCTGATTTTACTGGTATGACTTTCGTGCCCATCAACTCCATCCTGAAGACGTTGAGTTTTTGCCTTTCAATGTCTTCAACACCCATGTAGACCTCGCAGTCGAGGTCGAAGTAGGCGCACGCGATGGCGGTCGCGACCCCGTGCTGGCCGGCTCCGGTTTCCGCGATTATCCTGGTCTTCCCCATCTTCTTGGCTAAAAGCACCTGTCCGAGAGTGTTGTTGATTTTATGGGCTCCGCCGTGGAGCATGTCCTCCCTCTTCAAATAAATTTTGGTTCCATACTCTTTGGAGAGTGTTGGCGCGAAATAAAGGTTTGTCGGCCGTCCAGCATAATCTTTAAGGTAGCCCTTAAACTCTTTCATAAACCCTGGATCCGCCATGTATCTGTCGAAGGCTTTTTCAAGCTCTTCGAGCGCCGGCATGAGTATTTCGGGCGCGAACTGCCCGCCGTAGACTCCGAACTTTCCCTTAACCATTTTTGACGATACTAATGAATTTCCCGATTTTTTTCACGTCTTTCACTCCGGGCGATATTTCAACCCCGCTTGAAACGTCAACGACGTCCGGCCTAACAGCCTTGATTGCTTGCGCAACGTTTTCCGGGTTGAGTCCGCCGGAAAGTATTAGGGGTTTTGAGACTAAATCCTTGATTTTCAAGTCAATTGAATAGTCGTGTTGGACGCCGGTTCCGCCGACCTTCTTCCCCGCTTTAGTATCCAGCAAAATCATGTCCGCGAACTCGGACGCACTTCTGACGTAGTCCAAGTCGATGTTTTCGTCCACGTGGAAAGCTTTGATTATTTTCACGTCCACATTCTCGCGGATTTCTCCAATCAGTTCAATGCTTTCGTTTCCATGCAACTGGATTGCGTAGGGCGAAAGTTTTTCCACAACTTTTATAACCTCTCCAACATCTTCCGGCATCAGGACGGCGACAATATTTTTTCCTGCAACCGCCTCTTTTATTTCACACGCCTTTTCCAGGCTTATTTTTCTCGGAGTCTCGACCGGCACATCTATTATCACGCCAATCAGGTCGGCGCCGGCGTCTGCCGCCATCTCCGCATCATCCTGGTTCGTGATGCCGCAAACCTTAACATTCATTTCCCCATCAGCTCCCGGATTTTTCCCGCAGCATCTTCCGCCTGCATGACGCTTGAGCCCACAAGCGCCGCTTTCGCACCCGCCTTCCGCATGCGTAAGACGTCAGTTCTGTCTTTCACGCCGGATTCCGCGATAATGATTCGGTCGGCTGGAATGAGCGGCGCGATTCTCTCCACAGTCTTCATGTCTATTTCAAGCGTTTCCAGGTTCCGGTTGTTTATTCCAATCAGTTTCGCGCCGGATTCAATGGCATGTTTGACTTCAGACTCATCGTGGACTTCAACCAGGCATTCCAGTCCAATCTTGCGGGCTTCTCCAACAAAATCCCTGGTTTTTCCCCCAAGTATTGCGGCAATCAAGAGCACCGCGTCCGCGCCATATGCCCTCGCCTCATACAATTCGGCCTTGTCGACAATGAAGTCTTTCCTGATGACCGGGATGCTTATGGCCTCTTTCACGCGCTTCAAATCATTGAGGCTTCCGCCGAAGTGTTTCTCTTCAGTCAGAACGGAGATTGCCGAAACCCCCGCATCCTCGTAAATGCGTGCTGTTTCAGCTGCATCAACTTCCCTGATTTTCCCAAGAGTCGGACTTGCTTTTTTGATTTCCGCTATCAGCCCGAAATCTCTTGACTTGATTGATTCGGAAAGACTCCGCCGTTTAAAATCACATGTTTCACTAAAGTCTTCCAACTTTTTCTTCGCCGCCAGCGCCTGTTTTTCCGAAACAATCCCGTCGATAAAACTCATGCCACTTTTTTCGTGAATTCAATGAAGTCCTCCAAGACTTTCATCGCCTTTCCAGAATCCATGGATTTGTCGGCCATCACAATGCCGTCTTGGAAGTCGTCGGCAAGTCCGGCGGCAATCAGGGCTCCGGCAGTGTTCAAAACCACTATGTCCCGTTTCGGACCCGTCTCGCCCTTGAGAACCTCCCGTATCAGTTTCGCGTTTCCCGCGGCGTCGCTTCCCTGAATGTCTTCGAGCCTGGCGGTCTTGAACCCGAGCGTTTCCGGGTCGAGCATCCTCGTCTCAATCTCGCCGTTTCTCAGCTCGGAAATCTTTGTGTGTCCGAGCGTTGAAATCTCGTCCAACCCGGGATTCCCGTTGACTACAAGCGCGCGCTCAAGCCCGAGAATCTGAAATACCCTGGCAATCGGTTCGGTAAGATTCGGGTCGAAAACGCCCACCAACTGTCCCTTAGCGTTCGCGGGGTTTGTAAGCGGCCCCAAAATGTTGAAGACCGTCCTGAAACCGAGTTTCTTGCGGATTGGCATTACATGCTTCATCGCCGGATGATGCCTGGGGGCGAACATAAATCCAACCCCAGTTTCTTCAATGCAGCTTGCGATGTCTTCTGGAGTCATCTCAAGGCTTGCGCCCAAAGCCTCCAGGACGTCGGCGCTCCCGCACTTGCTTGTGATGGAGCGGTTGCCGTGTTTTGCAACATATGCGCCGGCGCCCGCCGCTACAAACATTGCGGCGGTCGAAATGTTGAAAGTGTTTTTACAGTCTCCCCCAG
>DSAL01000018.1 GCA_011380095.1 Candidatus Altarchaeales archaeon | reverse complement strand
CACTTTGACTATTCAATACAGTTGGAGCAGGCTTTGAGCGAGAAGAATCCCGAGGTTCTCGCGGAAATAGATAAAATCAACGAGCTGGCCGACATACACTACATCCGCCAGAAAAAGCCTTTGGGCCTCGGCCACGCGATACTTTGCGCGAAAAAGCATGTTGGATGCGAGCCGTTCGCAGTCCTTTTGGGAGACGACATAATATTCTCGGAAAAGCCGGCGATAAGACAGTGCATTGAATGGCATGAGAAGAAGAATGCGTCGGTGATTGCAGTCGAAGAAGTTGCGCGCGAGATGGTATCACAATACGGGATTGTGGACGCAGATCCTGTTGAATCCGGTTTGTTCAAGATTAATGACTTGGTGGAAAAACCGCCTGCGGACAAGGCGCCCTCGAACCTTGGGATTGTCGGCAGATACGTTCTAACTCCGGAAGTTTTCCAGGAGCTTGAGGCGACGAAAGCGGGGGTGGGCGGTGAAATACAGCTGACGGACGCGCTTAAGGGATTGAACAAAAGGCAAAAGATGTATGCCTGGAAGTTTTCCGGCAAAAGATACGACTTGGGCACGAAACTCGACTATCTGAAGGCGAACGTCGAGTACGCGCTTCAAAGAGACGACTTGAAGAAAGAGTTTGGGGATTATCTGAAAAATCTTGAGCTTTAATGCGGATTAACCCCGCTAGAAGAACCAGCTGACAACCTTTAGTATCCCCTGCTTCCAGGGAACCCTGTGGGTGACGCCTGACTGTCCGCTGAACTCGTCGTAGTGTTTGAGGTACCAGTTGTAGTTTCGGACCAGCGCCTGCTTGTTGGAGTATTTCGGTGTGAACCCGAGTTTTTTCTCCGCCTTCTCAACGGAAACAAACGAGTCTTCGGGAGCGGTCTCATAAACCCACCTGTAGAGTGGCGAGAGCTTGAGAGCCTCGAGTATTCTTAAAACCCATATCAACGGCTTGGCTGGAGTTCCAATTATCCGCTTGCCGTATCCGGCATAGTCGAGGACTGCCCCGAAATCCTCGCGCATGGTAGTGAACTCTTTCGCGCCGATGTTGAAGACGTCGTTTACGACATCATCCGGCTTTTCAAGGCAAAGGCGTGTTGCCTCGCACAAGTCCTCAACGTCCAAGAGCTGGTAGCGGTTTTTGCCCCAGCCGACGATTGGAATGTTTTTCCCACGCCTTATCCAGTCGTAGTAGATTGCGAAAACTCCGAGGCGTTCGGGGCCTATGAATGATTTGGGGCGAAGGATTGGGACGACCAGCCCTTTCTCGCGGTATTTCGCGCACAATGCTTCTGCCGCAACCTTAGATTCTCCGTATGGGCCGACACCGTCTAGCTTGTCGTCCTCAAAAAGCGGGTGGTGGTCTGGGATTCCGTATACTGCTGTCGAGGATATGTGGACCATCCGCTTGACTTTAAGGTCAAGTGCCGTCTTCAGAATTGTTTCCGTCCCGCCAAGGTCGGTCGAGCGTATGTCTTCCGGCTTGTAGAGCGGGAGTGCGGCCGCGGTGTGGACTACGAAGTCGCATCCCCGCATGGATTTTCTGACGTCATCCTCGTTTCGGATGTCGCCATTGAAGAACTTGACCTTGTCGTTCATGTCGGGATAGTCGAAGTCCACTAAATCCAAAACATTTATTTCATAGCCACGCCCGTGCAGGTATCTCGCCAGGTTTATCCCGAAAAAACCGCTTCCACCCGTAATCAAAACGCGTTTTCCAGACATCTTAAGTAAAAAGTATAGAAGAGGGAGTATAAAATTGGATTGTTTGCCGTGAAGATTATTCTTCAAGCTTTCTTTGATAGACTGCAATCCCGGACGCCTGTTCGAGGAATTCGTTAATCCGTCCGAGCGCCTGCTCGTTTGCATTATGCCAGTTCCTGAAGTCGTGTCCCGCTTTTCTCGTGTATCCAAGACCATCGCTTATTTCGGGGGGAACTAGTTTTTGCTTTTGCCTTGACTTCGCGTCTTCGGACAGGGGAGTCCGCTGGCGCAATACGAGTCCTTCAGTCTGAACGTCTTGGCGAATTGCAAGCGAGCCGCGTATTGCTGATGCTATGATGGCCGCGTTCGGATTTGGCGAAAGAGTTTGTGAAAGCGCGTTCAGAACCCTGTGCGCCTTCCCTATTTTCGGCGAGTAATCGAGCCTCTCCTCTGCTTTATCGCCTCCTTCAGCGATTATCCCGCCGAAACTCAACACTCCCTGCAGGAGTATCAGGTCGAACTTCACGTCGGGATAGATGTTTGGGGCGTGTTCGGCGTCGCCGAACCTTGCTTGAAAGACCGCTCCGTCAGTGTCGTGGGCGCTCCGCTTCTCATCATAGTTTAGAGAATAGAGTCTTGCGCCGGCCCTGCGCGCAACATCAAGCCCGTGGAGTATGTGGACGAGACCCCAGTCGCTTGTCCCTACTTCTAGAATGTTTTTGATGTTGTTGGCATTGAGGAGTTTGGAGAGTTGCTCTGAAGGTCTGCCCGAAGGAAGGTTTATTTCGCCCGCTCTTGTTGTTGCAAGGTATGCCGTCAATGCGGCGAGAGTCCGTTCGGTCGAACCTGCGCGTCTTTTTTCAGGCAAGGGCTGGTCGAGGTAGCGGTTGTATCTTGGGGGTTCTGGCGCGTTCAGTATGGCGTCTGTTGCTGACGGCCCGATTCCTTTTGACTCAAGCTCTTCAAGCCATTGCCCTGCCTTGAATTCAACAAACTTTGTGAAAAGAGTTGGGTCCTGCGGGTTTTGGATAAAGTCTTGCGTGAGCTTTCGCCGTTCACGCAGTTTTGGGATTTTCCTGAACGCGTCCTCCAGCCGTTTCCTGCCGTCCGCAATCTCCTCCTTGATTTGAAGTAGACTGCCTCGAAGACTCCATTCTTTCTCATGCTCGGAGTCATGGATTTTTTCCGCGGCCTGAAGTCGTTTTGGATTGGTTTCCTCAAGTTTCTTGAACCGTTTCTGGGATTCGAGGTAGCCGACATAATTTTTACCCCAGCTTGGACCGGGGTTTTGTAGGTTTGCTATTCTTTCTCGGAGCCTTCTGTTCGATTTTTCAATTTCCGCAAGCCTGACCTCCTCAATCTTCTGCTCCAGTTCAAGCTTCTTCAACTTTTTCGGAAGCTTGTGGAGGGGCGTCTTCGGCTTTTCGGATTGGGGCATAAAGAGAATATTCGCATTCAATAGAAAATAAACAGCCCTACATCATGTAGAGTATGATGAAGCTTGCGATAAGCCAGAGTATGAATGCGGCGAGTATCTGGGCGTCTGTGAAGAGGAGTTGGGTTTTTCTGGCGGCGACATGGTTTATTGCGGACAGGTAGAGGTAGCGGAATACTATGAATGTGGCGAAAGGTATAGTCAGCATCATGTAGCCGTCGGGGTGGGCCATGAAAGTGTAGAATGAGTATGCTATCAAAAGTATCGCGGAGACGAGAAGTATTAGTTCGTCGAGGATTTTATCAGAGTATATCTTGTATATTTCCTTGTGTTTTACGGCGTCTTTTCCCAAAAGCGAAAGCTCAGTCCTCCTCTTGCTCAATGCCAGAAGAAGAGCGAGGAAGAATACTGATGTGACGAGCCACACGCTCGCCGCAACATTTATTGCCGCGGCGCCGCCGACCGCGCGTATCAGGAAGTTTACTGCAATCACGTGTATGTCGACGAACGCTACGTTCTTCAACCCATTGTTGTAGAGTGTCGCGGAGATGAACAGTAGTATGGGGAAGATGAGGAATTTGATGGAAAGGACGTATGCCGTTAGTATGGACAGGAGGAAGCATACGGCTGATGCCGCAAGCGCAGTCTTGACGCCGACCTCGCCTGAGGCTATCGGCCGTTTCTTTTTCTCCGGGTGAAGCTTGTCCTTCCCCCTGTCTTCAATGTCGTTTAGTATGTAGTATGATGAAGACATGAGGCAAAGCGAGATGAATCCGAATATTGAGCGTTCAAGAAGAGGGAGGTTCAGGAGGTTGTCCGTGAAAAAGAGCGCGAGGAATACCACCAGATTCTTGTACCACTGCTCAACGCGCAAAAGCCTGAGGATGACGTTCATTGATACCATTATCGGGATTGCCCCTAATATATTTGTAATACCAAGATTATAGTATGGTGAAGATTGCGCCCTCGATACTTTCCGCCGACTTCTCAAAGCTTGGCGAGGACATACTGAAGGTCGAGGAGGCCGGCGTAGAATACCTGCATATTGACGTGATGGACGGCGTGTTCGTGCCCAACATCACGATAGGGATTCCTGTTGTGAAGTCGATTAGGAAGGTTAGTAAAATCCCCTTCGACGTCCATTTGATGGTACAAGACCCTGAAAAGTATGTCGGGGATTTCGCGAAAGCCGGCGCGGACATTATAACGATACACGTTGAGGCGTGCGAGAATGTCGGGGAAACGCTTGATGAAATCAGGGCGCTTGGAAAAATCCCGGGACTATCATTGAATCCGAAGACTCCCGCAGAAAAAGTCAGGCCGTATCTAAAAAAAGTCGGATTGATTCTTGTTATGACGGTCGAGCCGGGATTCGGGGGACAATCGTTCATGGAAGAAGTGGTCCCGAAAATCGCGGAAATCCGAAAGATGATTGACGAGGGAGGCTGCGACATACTTCTCGAAGTCGACGGGGGAATCAATGCGGACATTGTGAAGAAGGCGGCGGACGCGGGCGCCGACATTGTGGTTTCTGGAAGCGGGATTTACGCCCACCCCAAGGGAGTCGATTACGCCGTGAAAGAGTTGCGGGAGAGCGCATGAACCAAATCTTTTCTTAAAAGTATTTAACCTGATATTTCATATGATTACTCTCGGGTGGTGGAGTAGTATTGGATGAACTAGCTGCTAAACTGAAGTCTCAGGCGGACGTTGTGAGAAAACACATACTCAACATGACTTCCAAGGCGGGGTCGGGGCACCCCGGAGGTTCTATGAGCATTGTCGATGTCCTCACCACACTTTATTTCCACCACATGAAGCATGACGCGAAGAATCCGGAGTGGGGCGAGCGCGACAGGCTGGTTCTTTCGAAAGGCCATGCGGCGCCGGCGTTATACGGAATTCTCGCGGAAGCCGGATACTTTCCTGTCGCAGAGTTGGACGGCCTTAGAAAGCTTGAAAGCATGCTGGAAGGCCACCCGTGCCGAAAGACTGTGCCGGGAGTCGACGCGTCAACCGGCTCTCTCGGACAGGGAATCTCTATTGCCGTGGGCATGGCGGCGTCCGCGAAGCTTGCGGGAGAAAAACACCGCGTGTTCGCGATAATCGGTGACGGCGAAAGCCAGGAGGGCATGGTGTGGGAGGCGGCGATGGCCGCCAGCCACTACAAGCTCGACAACCTCAAGGCGATATTAGACAGAAACTGCCTGCAGATTGACGGCGGGACGGAGGAGGTCATGAGCATCGAGCCAGTTGTTGACAAGTGGCTTGCGTTCGGATGGAATGTCTTGACCTGCAACGGCCACAGCTTCGAAGACATCATCGAAGCCTTGGAGAAGGCGGACACGTTCAAGGGCAAGCCGACAATCATTATCGCAAAGACTGTTAAGGGCAAGGGCGTCTCCTTCATGGAGGGCGTTAAGGAGTATCACGGCCGCTCGCTCAATCCAGAGGAGATGACGTGCGCTATGGGAGAGTTGGGGTAGGAGATGGAGTTCAAGCTTGATTCAAAGAGGGCGATTAGGAGCGCGTATGGAGAGGCGCTTCAAGAGTTGGGGGCGGAAAACCCCACTATGGTGGTTTTGGACGCCGACCTTTCCTGTTCGACTAAAACCAGCATGTTCGCGGAAAAGTATCCCGACCGCTTCTTCAACGTCGGGGTCGCCGAGCAAAACATGATGAGCATGGCCGCGGGGTTCGCGATTGAAGGCCGGCTCGTGTTCGCATCCACTTTCGCCATGTTTGGGGCGGGACGCGCCTGGGAGCAGGTTCGAAACAGCATTGCATACGACAACCTGAATGTTAAGGTTGTTTTGACGCACGCGGGCTTGACTGTGGGAAAGGACGGGGCAAGCCACCAGATTATCGAAGACTTGTCTTTGATGAGGGTCATACCCAACATGAGGATTTTCGTGCCCTGCGACTTCAGCGAGACCAAGGCGGTGATAAAGCATGCCGCGAAGATGACCGGCCCGGTTTACGTGAGATTGTGCAGGGAGAACATGCTCGACATCTACCCCGACGATTATGAATTCGATTTCTCGACTCCAAACACTTTGATTGAGGGTTCAGACGTCACGATATTCTCGTGCGGATACATGGTGGCGGAATCCATCAAGGCCGCCCAAGAGCTGGCTAGGGAGGAGATTTCAGCGCAAGTCGTCGACATGCACACGATAAAGCTGATGGACGTTGAAAGCGTCGTCAATTCCGCTAAAAATACTGGCGCGATTGTCACCGCCGAAGAGCACAGCATCTTCGGAGGCCTCGGCTCCGGCGTCGCCGAAATACTTTCAGAATCCTATCCGACGCCAATGAAAAGAGTCGGGGTAATGGACAAGTTCGGAGTGTCCGGACCCGCTCCAAAACTCATGCAGGCATACAACCTCACAAGCCAGGATATCGTGAACGCCTGCCGCGAAGTCATCGCCAGGAAAAAAACTGTTTAGGATGAATTCGGATTATGTTGTAGACGGGGTTTCAAAAAATCTTCTTGAAGAGGACTGGGATTGTCTGATTATTTTAGACGCCTGCAGGTTTGACTTTTTTGAAAGACAGTATAGGAATTATTTTTCTGGTGAGGTTAAGAGGGCGATTTCGTCCGCCACTGAGACTATTGAGTGGCTGAATATTGTGTTCCCTAATTATTATGATGATATTGTTTATGTGTCCGCTAACCCTTATGTTAATTCGAGGGTTGAAACATCTAACAAGAAGTATGGTCTTGTTTTTGACGGGAAAAAACATTTTCATAAAGTACTTGACGTCTGGGACTGGGGTTGGGATGATAGTCTGACGAGTATTCGGCCTGAAACGGTCAGCAAGGCTTTTTTAGACGTTAAAGACAAGTATCCTAGAAAGAGGTTTGTTCTTCATTACATTCAACCGCATAAACCTTATATTGGGAGTGTTTATTCTAAGTTTATTGTTGGCCGCAGTTTTGCTGATGTTTATAGGGGGCCAGATAAGCGCTTTTCTATCAGTCTAAAAATTTTTTTGGCGGATTTGATTAGGGACTGGTTTGGTTTTGAGATGCTTTTGCGTTTTAAGAAGTTTATTCATAGTTCTACCCTCTGCCAGACTGAGCGTATCGGCATGTTTGAGGGCATGGCTGGTGTTAGGAAGGCGTATAGTGAAAACCTAAATCTTGTTCTTGATGAGGTATCGAAGGTTGTTGAACGTATGGAGGGGAATGTTTTAATAACGGCAGACCATGGCGAGTATTTGGGGGAAAACAGGTTATACGGGCATGGACAATATCCCCGCAAGCCCCCGATTAGTGACGTCCCTTGGCTTGAGATACGTCAAAATAGAGTGTAAGATCATGGGGGGTGGGGTATGGTAAATTCGGGCGTTTCCAGCAGTCATGTTTCACGCGCTTTTGGTTTTAAGAAAGTGATGTGGAAAAGGGTATAGTGTGTGAGAATATTTTCTTATAACGGGAGGGGGAGTGTTATATCTTTTCCAATGCCCCTGTGAGTTTCTTGTTTTCCTTGTCTGTTCCGACGCTGATTCTGACGTAGTCTCCTGGGAATCCCTTTATTTTCCCGAATTTTCTGACGACAATCTTTTGTTCGAGCATCTTGTCGTAGAATTCCTGGGAGGTCATGGGGCTTGCGTCGACGAGTATGAAGTTCGCCTTGCTTGGAATAATCCTGAATTTTTCTGAGAGTCTTTTTGATATTTCTTCGCGCCCCGCAACAATCTTTTTCACGCAATCATTCATGTAGTCCATGTCGTCGAGTGCCGCCAACACCGCTTCATGAGCGAGGTAGTTGACGTTGAAGGGGAATTTCACCATCTTTAGTGATTGAATTAGTTCTGGGGAGCTTACGCCGTATCCGACACGGAGGCCGGCGAGCGCAAACGCTTTTGCGAAAGTCCTAAGCACTATCAGGTTGGGGTAGTCTTTCAAAAGTTTTACCGAAGACTTTCCGCAAAACTCGAAGTAGGCTTCGTCGACCACCGTGATTTTTCCGCTCTCCAAGACTGTCTTGACCTCGTCTTCGCTTAAGACTGTCCCACTCGGATTGTTGGGACTGCAGAGGAACAGTAGGTTCGCTTTCCTGGATTTCTCGAGGAATTTGTCGAGCGGAAAACTGAAGTCCGGGTTAAGCGGAATGCTCTCGTATTCTCCTCCAAGCATGCGGGTCGCGTTCTCGTATATCGGGAATGTTGGAGTGAATCCGAGTGCGGGGCCTTTGAAGGCGAGTGTTGTGAGGCTTATCAGCTCGTCAGAGCCGTTTCCAAGGATTATGTTTTCAGGCTTGACTTTAGCGTATTTCGCGACAGCCTTCTCGACCTCGACCGTCTTGTAGGGATAAGTGTGGATGTTTTTCAGGCTATCCTTGAGCCTTGCCGTGACTTTGGGGCTTGGACCGTAATTGTTCTCGTTGCTCGCGAGCTTTACGCAACCCTCGATTTTCTCGCCCGGAACGTAGGCTTTTAGGCTTTTTATCCAGGGTTTCTCGAAGTCTGAAACCTCCATGTAAGAGATATAGGACTTATTAGTTTATAGGATGGTCTGGCGCCTATACCTTGTAGAATTCTTCCTCGGTCAAAAGCTTCAGCCCGGACTTCAAAAGCACCTTCTCGGCCCTGCTCGAATCAGTCGGCCTCAAAACCAAAAAAGAGCGGTCTTTCGATTTTGTGATGAATGGGTAGAGGTATTCTATGTTTATCTTGTTTTTCGTGAGGAATGCCGCGAATTCCGCGAGTCCGCCCGGCTTGTCCTTGATTTCGACGCCGAACACGTCGTGCTCCACGAACTTTATATTGTTGTCGCGGAAGATCTTCAACGCCTTCTCAGAAGGCGTTGCAACAAGCCTGAGGAGGCTTACGTCAGCGGTTTCTGCAAGGTTTATAGCACGTATGTCCACATCATGTTTGGCGAGGATGGATGTAACGTGGAAGAGGCTTCCAGGCTCGTTTTTTATGAAAACCGTGATTTGTTTTATCATTTATGCCACCGAAAACCGTGTTAGAAGTGTTGTTTTAACAAAGTTAATAGTATTTTGCCGGAGAACTTAAAAACAAGCGTTTAATATAATCTTTTTCATATATGATAGCATAATTTCATACAAGATTGGGTGGGTGATTTGCCGATATGAATTCTTCAAACCGTGAAAGGCTGACAATAACTTTGAGAAGGGATTTTACAGACACGATTGACGAGATGGTTGACGGCGTTAAAGTCCGAAACCGCTCGCACGCCATAGAGCTTTTACTTGAGAAGGCTTTGAACGCCAAGAGGGTTAAGACCGCGCTTATTCTTGCGGGAGGCAAGGGGACGAGGATGAGGCCGTTCACTTATGAGATGCCGAAACCCATGATTCCGGTCAAGGGCAAGCCCTTGGTCCAGCACATAATCGAATTGTGCAGAAAGCATGACATCCGCGACATCATACTGTCTGTCGGATACTTGGGGAACAAGATTCAGGAGCATTTCGGGGATGGAAGCCATCTTGGAGTCAAGATAACATACATTTTCGAGGAAGACGAGCTGGGGACTGCGGGACCATTGAATCTCGCCAAAAAATATTTGAACGGGCCTTTTTTGATGTTCAACGGGGATGTTTTGAGCAACATTGATTTGGGCGACTTAATAAGATTCCATGAGAGCCAGGATGCCTTGGCGACCATCGCCTTAACCCAGGTTGAAGACCCCTCCGCTTTCGGAGTGGTGCGACTTCAGGGCGAGCGTATTTTAGCTTTTGATGAAAAGCCTAAGGGCAAGGATGCTAGCAGGCTGATTAACGCCGGCGTCTACATGCTCGACCCGAAGGTCTTGGATTACGTTCCAAAAGGGAAGGCGATGATGGAGAGGGATGTTTTCCCAAAGCTCGCTCAAGAAGGAAGGCTCTATGGATATCATTTCGCCGGACAATGGTTTGACACCGGAACGCCCGCCGCCTACGAGAAGGCTATCAAAGAGTGGAAGGGAGTTGAATGAGCATCTTCCGGGCCTACGACATAAGGGGAGTTTACGGCAGAGAGCTGACTGACGAGCTTTCTGAAAAGATTGGCCGGGCTTTCGGCACTATTCTTGGCAAAGGCAGGGTTGCCGTAGGATATGATGTCCGTGAAAGCTCTCCGAAGGTTTGCGAAAAACTTGTTGAAGGGCTTAGGGCCGGGGGTATTGACGTTTTGGACGTGGGCCTCGTCCCGACGCCGGCACTATATTTCGCAGTATATCAGATGGGTTTGGACGGCGGGGTGATGGTGACCGCCAGCCACAATCCCGGAGAGTATAATGGCTTCAAGCTTTTGCGGGGCAAGTCGACTCTTGCGGGAGACGAGATAAAGGATGTTGAAAGGATTGTGGAATCCGGCAGGTTCGCGGAAGGATCCGGCGGATACGAGAAAAAAGATGTTTCAAGAGAATACCTCGACTATATCACAAGCCACGTTAAACTGAAAAAAAGTTTGAAGGTTGTGGTGGACGCCGGAAACGGGACCGCCGGCGAGATTGCGCCCGAGGCTTTGCGGAGAGTCGGATGCGATGTGGTCGAACTTTATTGCGAACTGGACGGGAGTTTCCCAAACCATCATCCGGACCCGACAGTTGACGAGAATGTCCGGGATTTGAGAAAGAAAGTCTTGGAGGCTGGCGCGGACGTCGGATTCGGATTTGACGGCGACTCCGACAGGGCCGGCTTCATCGACGACAAGGGAAATATCATACGCGGGGATACCGCCCTCATGCTATTGTCGCGCGACCTTTTGGAGTGCAATCCCGGCGCGAAGATAATATTTGACGTGAAATGCTCGAACCTTCTGACAAAAGACATTAAAGAGCATGGGGGCGTCCCAATCATGTTTAGGACCGGCCACAGTTTCATAAAGCGTAAGATGGTTGAGGAGGACGCCAAGCTCGCCGGCGAGATGAGCGGACACTTCTTCTTCAAAGACAATTATTTCGGCTACGACGACGCGATTTACACGGCGCTTCGAATGCTCCAGTTTTTGAGCAAGCAAGACAAGAAACTGTCGGAGATTGTGTCGGAATTACCCAAAAGTTTCGCGACACCCGAGTTGAGGCTTTCAGCGAGTGATGCGAGAAAGTTTGAGATAGTCGGCGAAGTCGTCGAGCACTTCAAGAAATCAAAGACGTCCGCTGAAGTGATTGATGTTGACGGAGTCAGACTCCAGTATCCAGACGGCTGGAGCCTATTGCGGGCGTCAAACACGAGCCCGAAATTAATCCTGCGTTTCGAAGCGCAAGACAGGAAACGACTCGACGAAATCAAAAAAGAGTTGTTAGACGTCCTCTGGCAGTATGAAGAATTGGCTGAAGGACTGTGTGAACTTGAGAAACAACTCTAAGAAGTGTTCCCAGTTCGGATAGTGCATGCGCCCCCCTGTGGGGCGCCATTCGCTCCGCCCGTGAACCGGCGCGACGGTTCTCAGCACTCATAAGCTTCGTCACCGCCCGGCACCTTCACGCAGAGGGTTTGGGGCTCGGCTTGGAATGAGTCATCACTTGGTTTTTATGTAAGGAGCCGGCGGTTATTAGTGTTTTTTTGTTTTATGCCGGTTTTTGTAATAGTTTTTCGTTGTTTTTTTATGGCTGACACACCAACATTCGACAAGGTTAGGGAGACTGTCGGGCACGGTCTCGTGTATGGCCTGGGTGGTTCCGCCGCCACTCTCGTCGGAACGATCCTGGTTCCAGTCTATACGAATTATTTGTCGAGCGAGGAGTACGGTGTTCTCGCCCTGATTAACATCATGGCTTTGCTGGCCATGATGACCTTCAACCTTAGCCTTCCTTCCGGATTGTTTCGATCTTATTTTGACTCGGACGACGAGGATTATCGGAAGACTGTTGTGGGCACTGCAACCGTAATCCTGTTTTTAATGTCGGCTATTCTCGTCCTGACTTCTTTTGTCGCATCCGATTTTTTTTCGATGTTTTTGTTTGACACGCCGGATTACGGCCGGCATATCCGCCTCATAATGATTGCGAGTAGTTTTACTATTTTAAGCAGCGTCCCCGTCCAAGTTTTGAGGGCGAGGAAGCTTTCGAAAAGATTTACCGTCCTCAACATATTTTCGATACTGATCCAGCTTCTTGCCGTCATATATTTCGTCGTCTTCCTCGGGCAGGGGGTGTGGGGCGTGATAGTCGGCAGGTTTTGCGGGGAAGTTTTGACTGCCCTACTGTATTATGGCTCTTCGCTTAGACTCTTGAGCTTCAGGTTTTCTCTTGTCGAGGCGAGAAAGCAGTTGGCTTTCAGCATCCCCCTGATATTTTCAAGCATCAGCAGTTTCATCCTTACCTGGATTGACAGGTATTTTCTCGCTGTTTTTTCAACGTTGTCGACTGTCGGAGTCTACAGTCTCGGATACCGTATTGGAATGGTCTTGAACAGCTTTCTAACACAACCCCTGAATATGGCCTGGGGCCCGATGATGTATTCGGTGATGAGGCAGGAGAACGCGAGGAAATACTATTCTAAAATGCTGACTTACGTGGTCTTCTACAGCCTCGTCTTGACTCTGCCGATATCCCTTCTTTCGAAAGAGGTTTTAGAACTCATATCTAAACGGGAGTTTTGGGACGCGTACAAGGTCGTCCCAATAATCTGTCTTGCATACGTCATGCAGGCCGCAACCCAGACGATAAATGTCGGCATCGGAATTAACAGGAAGAGCAAACTCGTAACAACATACGTTACAGTCGGCGCAATAGTGAACGTAATCCTCAACTATTTCCTAATACCGGTTTACGGCATGATGGCGGCGGCATACACAACCCTCTTCTCATACATCATAATGCTCGGAATGTCCTACAAGTTTAACCAAAAACTCTATCCGATAATCTACGAGTGGGGGCGGATTCTAAGATTATTTTTCGTGGCAGTATTCCTAATGGTTTTAGGATTTTATTTTGAAATCGACTCCATTCTTTTGTCAGCCGCCTACAAGACAATGCTCATACTATCATTCCCAACAATACTTTTCCTGACAAACTTCTTCGACAAAGAAGAAAAAAAGAGGATGCGGGAAATCTACAGTCAGTCGAGAAAGTCGCTGGGAAAAAAAAGTATGTAGTTGACTGTTTCACAAGAAAACTGGGAACGATCGCATGAGGAACATGCATACAAGCATGGGGTGGAGAAGATTATTTCAAGTCTTGATATTTGAATTTTTCTGATTCATATTTTTTTCCCCAGTCTTTTAGTGTTAAGCCATTTCTGTCTTTTTCTGTCATTAATTTTGTTTTTTGTGATACTTCATCGAATACTTTTTTTAGTCTCTCATCGCATAGACTCCAGTCTATATCTTCTGCAAGTGGTGAGATTCCCGCCTCACATCCTGGACTGTATTGGCCGGAGCAGAGGTATTCGATTTTTGACTCGATTGTAAATATGTTTCCGTGAGCAAACCCGGGCGGCACCCAAATCCATTCGTTATAATCGTCTTCCGGGTTTGAGGGCATATCATATGCTATTATCTTCCCAAAGGTTGGTGAATCTTTTCTTATGTCTAGTATCAGGTCTATCATGTGTCCGTGTATTGTTCGCACTAGTTTTCCCATGTATGGGTTCCATTGGAAGTGTAGTCCGCGAATAACGTTTTTTTTGGAATAACTTTCGTTGTGTTGTACGAAGTCTGTTCCCGTTAGGAAGTCTAGTTCTTGGTTTTCCTGGAAGTCGGTTTTCCGGTATGTTTCGGTAAAGTATCCTCTATCATCCATGAAGCGTCTGAAGTTTATAGTCTTTATCTCTGGGAATTCCAGTTTTTTTACTTTGATTATCTTCACTCTTTTCCACCGTATTTTGTTGTTAAGTAGTCTCGTAATGCATCTTGCCAACTTCTCATTTCTTTGATTCCTGTTTTTCTGAGATTTTTGTTGTCTAGTGCACTGTATTTTGGTCTTGCGGCTTTTTTGGGGAAGTCATCAGGTCCTGCAGGTTTTAGGTTGGTTTGGATTTCCATTTCTTCTAGTACTTTTTCAGCGAAATCGTACCAACTGCAAAATCCAGTGTTTGTGAGATGGTATGTGCCGTGATATTCTGTTTCTACTAGCTCCTTTATTTTCTCGGATAAGTCTTTTGTGTAGGTTGGAGTTAGCACTTCATCTTTCACTACTTTTAACTCGTCTCTTTTTTTGCCGAGCTTTATCATCAGGTCTGGAAAGTTGTGTCCTTTCCTGCTGGTCGTCAATCCATATAAGCCACTGCATCTGATAATGTAATGTCTTGGATTGAGTATTCGCGTTACTTGTTCCCCTGCTACCTTGCTAGCACCGTAAATGTTTAGAGGATTCACAGTATCTTCTTCAGTGTAGGGAGTTTTCTTGCTACCATCGAAAACGTAGTCAGTACTTATATAAACGGTCTTAGAGCCTGTTTTCCTGCAGGCTTTCGCGATATTGTATGCTCCAATTGTATTTACACTGAATGTTTTTTCGGGATCATCTTCGCATTCATCAGTATTATGGTAAGCGGCAGTATTGATTACTATGTCTGGAGCTTCATGCCCTATTGCTTTTGTCACGGAGTCTAGATTTGTGATCTCAATATCTTTGTGAGTATATCCTATAGCCTGGTTTTGAAAAGTGTTCATTAAATCAGACCCCAGTTGACCGTTTGATCCGATGATCAATATTTTCATCTTTTTGTTAGAAGATTCTTCCCATGTCTTTTAGGGTTTCCTTCATTTCAACAAGCGTTTCCATCCACCTGATATTATAGTATTTCGGGTTGTCAAAATCATTGCATTTACCTTCCTCGATTTTTGACCAAATCTCGTTTACGGCTTGTGTAATACCTAGTTCCGCCCTAAAACCAAGTTCCCTTTCGATTTTTGACGCATCCACACGATAGCTTCTTGTGTTTCCTTTTTCATAGTCTACGTTGACGCGGATGTCTTTTTTATCTCTCAACGCATATTTGACCCAGTGAGCTAAAGCTAGGATTATATAGTTTTTGTGTAGGATGTTGAAGACTTGCCCGCTTATTTTTTCGTTTGGAGCGTTAAGACAGGTTATATAGGCTAGCGACACGTCTTTGATGTCTATTAAAGGCCTATACATTTCCCCACCTGCAAATACATTCATAACACCAGTTGTATAGGAATATTTTGTCATGGCATTGACAACAAGATCGTACCTCATTTTGGGGCTGTATCCAAATACCGTTCCTTTTCTAAGAAAGCAGGGGTGAAACTCTTCGGACTTAAGCTTAATTATTTCTCTTTCAGCCTCAATCTTGCTTTTGCTGTATGGAGCTGATGGGTTGACTTTTGATGTTTCATCAAAGAATATATCAGTTGGAGTTGGAGTATAGTAGACGCTACAGCTTGAAGCCATAATATATTTCGGCACATTTTTTTCCACGCATGCTTTTGCAACTTCAAGAGCGCCAACGGTGTTGATTTCGTGGTTTGCTTTAGGATTGTATTCAGCTGTCGGATCATTACTTAATGCCGCAAGATGTATGACCGCGTCCTGACCTTCAAGTATTTCAGAGGGAAACTCCCTAATATCGCCTTTTACAAGATCGATTTGACCCAATACAGGTTCAAGACCATAGTCACCAAAGAAAAGTTTGTCGAAAACCTGGACTTCATGACCTCTTTCCAAAAGCATTGGTACAAGAACACAGCCAATATATCCTGCGCCCCCAGTTACGGTAACCTTCATAAGTAAAGGAATTATAACCAATAGTTATTAATTACTTGAACAATGAGAGTATGTTATTTCGGAGCGCCACGCTGGGGCAATCCTAGAAAT
>DSAL01000070.1 GCA_011380095.1 Candidatus Altarchaeales archaeon | reverse complement strand
TAGTGTATGTATAAAAAAGAAGAATATGGGGGTGTAAAACCCCGCTTAAACTGTTTTATTATTTTCCGAGTCTTCCGCGTGACCGTAGGCTTGGGCGTGTTTTTTCCGTTCCCTTGCCTTTTTTCCGCTGGCCCCTGCCTTTCTTTCCGGCTGAAGTCAGTCCGCGCGTGACCCTGTTTTTGTGTTGTTTTTCCGTGATCCAGCCGACATGCTTGTCGTTTGTGATTTGCGGGTGGCTGGGGTCGACGAGTATTACTTCATACCACTTGTAGGTTCCGTCTTCGGCAAGCCAGTATGATGCGAGGACTTCAAGGTTCCTGTATCTAGCCTGCGCTCTTTCTTCCGCGATTCTTTGGATGCTCTTGTTGGCGGTTATCTTTCTCATACCGCTTTTCGACGGTTTTCTCCCCCTGACGTGCCTGGGTTTTCTCATGCTTCCCCTCCTGACACGGCTTCTTGCCACGACGAATCCTTGCTTGGCCTTGTAGCCGAGGTTTCTCGCACGGTCTATTCGTATCGGCTTTTCATGCCTGACTACTGAGCGTCCGCGCCTCCATTTCCGGGCGCGCTCGTTCCACATTTTGGTGAACTCGTCGTCCTTAAAGCTTTCTCCAACATTCCTGTAAAGGTTTTTCACATACTTTTGGTAGCCCATTTTACATAATCCTCCACCCGACTTCACAGATTCATCCCACACTGTTTGGGACACACTTCTGTTTGGGCGCAGCATGCCCAATTTTTTTCCTGCGGGTAAACGCCCGTCGAAACGGGTATTTTAAGGTTTAGGTCTATTACAATACACTCAATCTTTAAAAAGATTGTTGGGGGTTGTTTGTTTTGCCTTTAAAAAAACTCAAGTCATTTTTCAGCAGGCTTTTCTGGAAGAAGAAGATAATACGCCTTGGATTCTACGGTCCGCCGAACGCCGGCAAGACCACTCTCGCCAACAAAATCAGTATGGACTGGACTGGCGAGCCGGTCGGAACAGTCTCCGAAGTGCCTCACGAGACCCGTTCAGTCCAGAAGAAGGAGCATGTAGTAGTCCGGACAAACGGCCGAAAGATTGAGATGAACCTCTTGGACATGCCCGGCATCTCCACGAAAATCGACTACCACGAGTTCGAGGATTTTGGGATGGACAAGACGGAGTCGCAGAAGCGGGCGAAGGAGGCGACCAAGGGGGTTATCGAGGCCATCAAGTGGCTTGAGCACGTTGACACGGCCCTCGTCGTCATGGATTCTACTGAAGACCCCTACACGCAGGTTAATATCACGATTATCGGAAATCTTGAGGCCCGCGATATTCCTGTCATTATCATCGCCAACAAGATTGATTTGAAGAACGCGAACCCTGACGCAATCAGGGAGGCATTCCCCCAGCATCCTGTAGTCGAGGTTTCAGGACTTAGGGGCGACCATATCGAAACCCTTTACCGGGTTATCGCAGAGCATTCACGGTGAGGCGGTCTATGGAAGTCAAGTTGGAGTTCATTTCGATGGAAGTATTCAAGTCCATGAGTCTTGAGGAAAAGATCAGCTATATTCTCGAGCACGTCAAACAAGACAAGATTCTGGTATTGGACGGCGCGATGACGCCTCAAGAGGAGTCGAAGCTGATTGAGGCGACGATGGAGAAGGTTTCAGACGACTTCCCTGGAATAGAGGTTTCAACGCTCCAAGACCGTTCGCTGGAATCATGGCGCGAGTCTTTGATACGCATGCTTGGAGGCTCTCCGCGCGGATTGAGCGTGATAGGCCCAAGCAGGCTTGTCAGCAAAGTCAAAAAGGACCCCCGCCGCATCACGATTTTCGCGGGAGCGGAGCAGAAGAACGCATCCAAGAAAAAGAAGTAATTTTAAAATGCCCCACAAGTGCACACACTGCGAGAGGATTATCGAGGACGGCAGTCCCGAACTCCTTACCGGATGCAAGTGCGGCAGCCGAGTCTTCCTCTACTTGAGGGGGGACTATAAGGATACTCGGGAGGAAACCCTCGACTTTTTGGAAAAACAAAAGATTGACGGCGAACACATAGATGCTGTTGAAGAAGAATTCAGGGAGAAGATTAGGCGGGGCGAGACCGTAAGCCTCGACATTGAAAACATCCTCCAGGTCGGCGACGGAAAATATTTTCTCGACCTCCACAGCCTTTTGAAAGGCGACCCAGTAATAATCAAGGAGGACGGCGTCTACTACATAGACCTGCAGTACGCCATGAAAAAAAGGAAGTAGGCTTATTCAACCCGTATCACGTCGGGACTATTCCGCTTGTGCGCGCTTCTTTCAACAGTATCCTTAACTCTCTCAACAACCTCCCGCCCGACCCCGAGTTTTGAGGCGACTTCCCCGACCTTCCAGTCCTGGTCTATCAAAAGATATAGTATTGCGTCAAGCTGGCTGTACGTCATGCCCATGTCCGCCTCGTCAGTCTGTCCCGGCCAAAGCCCGGCGGTAGGCGCGCGTGTTATAATGCTTTCGGGAACTTCCAAGTGTTTTGCAAGCTGCCTTACCTGGCTTTTGTAGAGCGAGCCTATCACCTGGAGGTCGACCCCCCCGTCCCCGTATTTCGTGAAGTATCCCATTAGTATTTCAGTCCGGTTTCCGGTTCCAAGCACGATTGAATTCGTCTTGTTCGCCTGAATGTAGTTGAGCATCATCCGAGTGCGCGCCTTAACATTGCCAAAAGATTTCTGGTCTGCCTCCCCCCTGCACGCCGTCTTTTCTATCGAGTCGATTATCGGCTGCATGTTCACGAGCGTGTATTCGACTCCAAGATTTTCACACAATTTTTTCGCGTCATCCACGTGCGTCTTTTTCGTCCCGTCGTCGGGGATTATCATGCCGTGGACTTTGACGCCCGACTTCACTGCGAGCTTCAAGACTACTGCTGAATCAAGTCCCCC
Organism: Candidatus Altarchaeales archaeon; assembly: GCA_011380095.1. GTDB lineage: Archaea > Altiarchaeota > Altiarchaeia > IMC4 > SCGC-AAA252-I15 > DSAL01. The sequence goes on along the minus strand of DSAL01000070.1, from coordinate 13,721 downwards.
CGACACTCCAACAACAACGCCATTGAATTTCTGGCGCACCACATATCTTGAAATGATTTTGGACACTTCTTCCGTGAAGTGCTCTAAAACGTCTTTCGGCAAGACCAGCTCGCGCAACATGGTAGACTATTAAGAAGATGCTTGTAAAAAAAACCCTGGTTTTCGCCAGGTTTCGGCATTAAACTTTTTCCACCTGCTTGAAGAATATTTCAAGCTCCGGCGGGTTCAGGACCGGCTTTTCAAACTCGTCTTCCGCAATTCTCGGACATGCCGTGTTGACGAGCGCGTCCACATTAACTCCCAAAAGGTTTTGTGGCGACAGTTCGTTTCCAACGAGGATGTAGGCTTTTCTGCCGGCGTCCTCGAGTTTTTCCTTCAGCTTCAAGGCTTGATTGAGGTTTTTCTGGCCGGGTTTTGTGGAAACCATTATCCCAAATCGTTGGGCGCCGGCGGAACGCTTGACTTGCACCGTCTGCCTTTTCTTGAACTCCCGGATTTCATCTCCTGTAACCTGGTCCAAGACTTTCGATATAGGGTTTAGGATGTAGACGGGCTTTCCGGCTTCAACAGCAAGTATTGTGGGATGAAATCTTCCCGAACCCAAATGTAGGTAGCAGTCGACCTCATCCTTTACTGTAAGAGCACCGCCTCTTTGACATCCGAGAATCTGGGATTTCGAGACGACAATCTTCCCGCAGGATTTCAGAAACTCTCCAACCCCTTCAACATCCTTGAGGTGTTGCGCGGTCGCAGTCAATGCGAACTTTTCAAAGCATTCAAGACGGGAATACTCTTTTTCAAGAGTGGGGAGCGCCCCGCCCTGAAAGCTCGCGTTAACGTGCAGTATCCTCATGAGCTCCTACTTCTTGTCTTCGGCTTTTGTGGAAGCCTTTTTCGGCTTCTCCTTGCCGGCGTCTTTCTCAAGCTCTTTTTTCACGACGCTTTCCGGATTCTTCCAGACTTCGCTGAATTCTACTTCAGAAACCTTGAGGTATTTGAACGCTTCAGCGGACAATGACGCCTTCCTCACGAGAAGGTTCCTGTCCTTGTAGGCCTTGTCCGAGAGCTTCACACACAGTTTTTTGCCGGCCAAGTTTATGCTGAAATCATTTGAGTCTTCAAAACTCTTTTCGACGAGATACTTCGCCTTCTCATTATCGTCCTCCGCCTTCTCGACAACCTTGACTTTGAAGACGAGTGTTTTCCCGGCGAACTCGTGGTTGAAGTCGACTCGCACGCGACCTCCCGCCACAGTCTGGACTCTCCCGTGCATGCCGTCAATCTCTATCGGCATTCCAGGAAACGGGTTGACTTTTTCTTTTTTGAATATCTTGGCGGGAACAAGGTTCACGCGGGCCGGATCCCTCTTTCCGTACGCTTTTTCCGGCGGAATCTCGACCTCCCTCTCCTCGCCGACCTTCATCTTGGCTAAAGCCTCGTCCAATCCCTCAATAACCTGCTTTTCACCGACGATTACAGTCATCGGCTTGTAGACTCTGTTTGAGTTCAGGATGCCTTCTTTTTCCGCAGTCTCCTTGCAGGTGGTGTCGAATACTCCACCATCCTTCATCCGTCCGGTATAGTCGATTTTAATGAAATCCATTTCGCTCCCCATAAACGCTTTCTATCGAAAAGTTGGTTTATGTTTAAGCCGTGATTTAATAAAAACCCCGACATATTCATACTTCATATGGCATCCAAGCGTTCAAGCCGGGGTTCGGCGAAAAAACAAAGGCAAAAACAGAGAAACCAGCTTCTGATAGCATTGACGGCGTTCCTAATGCTCGGGTCCGGACTGTACTTTGGGATTGGGGGGCAAGATGACGCTAAAGGGCAAGCGCAGGCTGCAATCCTGCCCGTCAGACAGGTTTCAGTCCAGGCGGTTTCAGCGTCAAACATTCCGGTCGAGGTTTCCGGAATCGCGCCTCTTGTCGCAGTCCAGCCGCTTAACCCGAGCCTTTTAACCTACAGTGAATTCGAAAGCATACTGCTTAGAAACTATACGGACGTCTATAACGTGGAATACGAGCAAAGCCAGACATACGGCATTTTCATGTTCTCGACTCAAAAGCCTCTTGAAGTCGCAGCCCAACTTTCGCAGGGGCTTAAAATATCCGGAGGAGCCAATGTTTATCCGGTATACCATGGTCCTACGCCGTACGGGGAGGCCGACATAATCGGCGCAAGCGGGCTTGAAGTCGGGGATACGGTTGAAGTAATACTTCTTGCCAGAAAAGACGGCGCATTCCAGACGCTCATAGGATTTGTTTCCGAAAAACCCAAGACTGAAAACAAGATTACGTCAAACGAGACTTCAAACTTCTCCGACGGCACGGCATAGTTTTTCCACGGAAACTCTTCTGTGGCTTAACTTTTTCTTCACATCAGGTATTTCACCGAACGTCTTGTCATAGCCTTCAGGGACGAATATCGGGTCGTAGCCGAAGCCAGCACTCCCGCGGACTTCCATTGAAATGACGCCCTCAACCTCCCCCTCAAAAATCCGGATTCCGTTTTCGTCGGCGTATCCTACCGCCGACTTGAAACGGCAGCCGCGTTCTTCAACGCCGGCCATCAGCTTCAATATTCCCTCCAAACCGATTTTCTTGAAGGCCATCGCGGAATACGCTCCTGGAAACCCGTTCAAAGCGTCGATGAAAATCCCCGAATCCTCGACGATAACCGCACCCCCTACTTTTTTATGGACGTATTCAACTCCCGTTCCCGCGACTTCCGCGACGTCGTCCGAGCGGACTTCAGGATAATCGAGTTTTAGCATTTCAAAAAAAACCTCAAAGTCTTTCCCGACCTCGTTGGCCTCCAAAACCTTGTTCCTGTTGGAGGTGGCGAAAAACAGTTTCATGCCTGTTTAATTCATAAACACAGGCAGTTAAATCTTATGCTGAAAAATGCTTTCAAAAACCCTTTCAAACACGAACCTTATGCTCTCGCTTGGAATACTCGCAGGCCTCATTTACCCTGCATTCGCGCACCCAGCAGAACAAACGCTAATACCCGCCCTAATGCTCGCGCTCACCATAAGCCTTCGGGCGATAAGCTTCGACATGCACCTACTAAAACACGGTAAAAGCGGTTTGAAGGCGTATGCCGCAAGCATGCTCATGGGGGTGTTGACGATAATACTCGCACTACTTCTCTTGAACGAGGACGCCTACATCAAGGGCTTCATAGTCATCGCGTTCGCTCCGCCAGCAGTCGGCGTCATAGCCTTCAACCATCTCTTCAAGGGTGACGAGAAGCTTGCGCTGGTCGGCTCAAGCATAGCATACCTGATTTCTCTTGTAGTGACGCCGGCAGGCATATGGTATTTCACGGGCGGACTGGTAGACCCCGCATACATCTTCAGGACTGTAGTCCTGCTTTTAGCGGTTCCCATGCTTCTTTCAAGAATAGTCAAACGGTCTGGCGCCAATCTTGACGGTCTGGCGAAGCCCGTCGTCAACGCATGCTTTTTCATAGTCTCCTACGCGATGATAGCCTTAAACCAGCAGGAACTTGTTTCAAAAGGCCTGGCGCTCACGCCAGTATTTGTGATAATGTTCGCAAGAACCTTCATGACCGGGCTTATCGCATACTACGCCCTGAAAAACAGGGTGCTCGAAGAAACCCGAATCACATACAGCCTGTTCGCATCATTCAAGAACGGGGGGATGGCGACAGTACTCGCATACTACCTTTTCGGGCCGGCCGCAAGCATACCCGCGGCGGTATCAGCAATCTTCGAACTACCCTACATAATGCTTTTGGGAAGAATCAGCGGGAAAAAATAATATCTAAACCTGAAATCCCAATAACCTGCCATGTCCAAGCCAGTCCAGTCCGGCGATGGGAATAAAGAGAAGCCGCCCGAAATCCATACAACCGAAACAGGCGCGGTGCACGAGAAGGGCGTTAAGCCAAAGCCTCCAAACAATACACCCAAAAACCCGCCTCCCGAAGGTAGGTATAGGACTAAAATATTCGGGCTTCAGCTTCTAACAGACGTCTGCAGGAACGTTAAAGTACCCTACCTGCACTTCATGACATGCCTTAGCCCAGACGACTTTTCCATACATGATTTTCCAAATCCGACGGAAGGCCGTCTTGTCATAAGAAGCGATTCCCTCGCCATGGACGGCATGCAGACGCACGATGAATGGTTTGAAATGGAAAGAACGCAGATATCGCTAATCAAAGACGTTAAATGGTCTGAAGACACTGTCCGGATGTTCATGTCGGACTGGATGGAAAAAAACAGTCCGAAAAAGCTCCTGTTTATAATACACAAGACAAGACCGCTTGAAGATTATGGTATAAACATCCAGCTTAACGTGGACTTGAAGGAGCGGAAAGTCGAGTGCGAGCCGACTCCTGTAAAAGACAGGAATGTGTTCCGTTCGCACGGCCTCCCGTTCGCCGAAGTATTCCCGTTTCACCCGGAATTCCGGTTCAACAAGGACGGGAACGTTGAGGTGAGTCCGGACCCGCATTTCACCAGGATTTTTCCGAAAGAGATGGCGGAAAAAATCGTCAAGGTCTTGAACGGGATAGTCGGATATTCAAGAAGAGAAGGCTACGTCCGATTTGAAACCTCATGCGTCAACTACAAGGACAATCCCGGCGAGCCTGAATTCTACGACCTGATTTTCGGAAAGAAGAAGGAAAAACCCCTATTCTAAACCTTGCCTTTCAAACCGGCCAGCGCCATTATGTCTTTCACACGCTCTTCGAGTCCGAGCGCCATGATGTGGACTCCGCTGCAGGATGACTTCACTTCCCTGATGATTTCCGCCGCCTGGCTGATTCCTGCGTCAACCTGATTCTTTGAACTCCCAATCTCGTCAATCAGGGCTTTCGGGACGTTCACGCCGGGAACCTTCTCGTTCATGAAGTTCGCCATCTTCACAGACTTGAGCGGCACGATTCCCGCGAGAATTTTCGCCTCGCTTGGAACCTCCTTCATGAAAGCCTTGAACGCGTCGACGTCGTAGACGACTTGCGTCTGGAAGAATCGGGCTCCCGCCTCAATCTTGTTTTTCACCCGCAGGATTTCAACCTCCAAATCCTCGGCCCCCGGGTTCGCGGCGGCGCCAATGAAAAAGTCGGTCTTGTCATCGAATGTGTTTCCCTCGAAATCAACTCCATGGTTCAGCCCGTCAATCGCCTTGACAAGCTGGACGGCGTCCAAGTCGAACACGGGTTTCGCGCCCGGATTATCGCCGTTTGACGGGTGGTCGCCGGTCAAGGCCAAAACGTTTCGAAGCCCCAAAAGATACGCCCCCAAAAGGTCGGACTGCAGTCCAATCCTGTTGCGATCCCTGCAAGTAGCCTGAAGTATCGGCTCAACTCCCAAATCCAAAACGGTTTTCGAGACTGCGACGGAGCTCGCCCTAACACAGGCTCTCTGGTTGTCTGTCACATTCACAGCATCAACAACATCCTTGAGCGCTTTAACGTCTTTGAGGATGCCTTTAGCTGAACCTGATTTTCTGGGCGTGACCTCTCCTGTCACAACGAAACTTCCCTTCTCCAATTTCTGCCTGAAACTCATCTCTTAATCCTCCTCGGGCGTGAAAGCTCATATACTCTTCTGGCCCTGTTGATTTTCCCTATATCCGATAACTTGTCTTTACCCCTTAATCTTTTCACGACGATTCCCCAAGCACACTCCCGCTCGCAGTCCGCCTCGCACGTCTTCCCGTTGCTAGCGCCGCACGGCTCTGTGAGCAAGCTCTTGCTGCACCTGGTGTTCAGGCAGACCCCCATAGTGTCCGCGAGCATGCAGTCCCCGCAAAGAGTGCAACGCTCCTCATACTCGCCGATTCTTTTTACGACACCTAAAAACATTGTATTGTTTGAGGGGACGACGTGGACTCCAGACAAGTCTGCCACGGCCTGGGCGCCGGAACCGCACGCCATCGACACAATCGCGTCAACTTTCGGCATTTCCCTAATTGATTTTCTCGCAAGCCTTTCATCGCACTGCGCCTCAATCACGTCGGTGTAAACGACCTTGAAGCCTTTTTCCCGAAGCTTCTTCTTCATCTCCGTCACCTGCTTTTTTCCGCCGGTCCCGCAGCTTGTCGCGCACCGCCCGCAGCCTAAGACGGCGATATTCTGACAGCCTTCAATGGCGTCCAAAACCTCAGTCAACGGCTTAGCTTCAGTGATAATCATCTTAGTCAAAGTAGTCGGATTATACCGCTATATATGTTAATAAATTATGTAGGCCTATTTTATAGAGATGGTTTTTGACTTCAGAAAGCTTAAGGCGGAATTAAAGCCGGAATTCCACAAGAACTATGGGAAATACTATCCTGTCGAAAGCCTTGGAGGTATTGGTTTTACCCGAAAAGTTTGCGCGAAATGCGGGCGGGGATTCTGGAGCCTCAATGACCGCGAGTTCTGCGACGAGCCATTGTGCAGCGGCGGATACCGTTTCATCGGGGAAAAGCTCACGCGAAAACAGTTCAGCTACAGGGGGGTGTGGGACGAGTACGTCAAGACCTTCAAAAAATGGGGCTACAAGCCAATCGACCGCTATCCCGTAGTCTGCCGGTGGTATGAGGACTTGTATTTCGTGAACGCGGGCGTCAACATGTTCCAGCCCTACGTTGTTGCAGGAGAAGTGGCGCCGCCCGCGCCCGCCGTGCTTGAACCGCAATTCTGCCTTCGTTTCCAAGACATTGACAGTGTGGGGATCACAGGCCGGCATTACACTGGGTTCATCATGGTCGGCCAGCACACCTTCAACACCGCGAAAGTCAAAAGCTACTTCAAGGAGGAGGGCATCAGGCAGATTCACGAGTTCCTGACAAAAGGTTTGGGAATCAATCCCTCTGAACTCGTCTATCACGAGGATGTTTGGGCTGGGGGTGGAAACTACGGGCCGTCGATGGAATTCTTCAGCCGGGGACTGGAGCTCGGAAACCAGGTTTACATGCAATACCAGGTACTGCCTGACGGGACCCGCAAAGAGTTGGACACGAAGGTCATCGACATGGGGGCGGGACTTGAAAGATGGAGCTGGTTTTCCCAAGGCAAGCCCATGAGCTACGACACAGTATTCCCGAAAGTCTTGGATTATCTCTACAAACAGAATTCCCATAACCCTGATGAGGAATTCATGAGCGAGTTCGGAAAATACTGCGGGATGCTCGACCTGGACGAGATTGACGATACGAAAAGCGTCTGGAACACAATATCGAAGAATGTCGGCGTGGATTTGAAGGAGTTGAAGGAGCAGGTTTTCGCCCAGCGCGCATACTATGCGATAGGCGACCACACGCGCTCACTGCTCGTGTCAATCCACGACGGCGCGTTGCCGTCGAATGTCGGGGGCGGATACAATTTGAGGACAATCCTGCGCAGATGCTGGTCGATGATAGGCGAGTACGGGCTCGACGTCGACATGCACAAAGTATTCGACCTTCACGTGAAGGAGTTCGGCTCCTGGTTCAAGGAGTTGAAAGAATTAGGAAGCCTCCACGACATAATTGAGGTCGAATACGAACGCTACCGGGAGACGGCGGGCAAGAGCGCAAAGATTGTGGAATCAATGCGGCAGCAGGGGCGGGAGGTCACGGTAAACGACATGGTCGAACTCTACGACAGCCAGGGGATTTCCCCGGACATGCTCGCGAAAGCCGTCGGCATAAACGTTCCAGACAACTTCTACCGGCTCGTCGAAGAACGCCATGAGACGAAGGAGGCGGAGGCCGTGAAAGAACAGCTTGTCGTCCCGGACGATTCCTGCGAAACCGACCTCGCATACTATGAAGACGCGAAAGTCAGGGAATTCGACGCAACGGTTGAGTCGGTGGAAAAAGACTGGGTTCTCTTGAACCGGACATACTTCTATCCGGAAGGCGGGGGGCAGGAGGCGGATTATGGAACACTCAACGGCGTGCGGGTGATTGACGTCCAGAAGAAGGGGGGGCACGTCCTCCACAAGGTCGAGGAACCCGAGAAATTCCGAAAAGGATTGGAGGTCAAGGCGGTCTTGGATGACGCCCGCAGAACGCAGTTGATGCAGCACCACACTTCAACCCACATTGTGAACGCGGCGGCAAGGAAAGTGTTGGGTCCGCACGTATTCCAGGCGGGAGCCCACAAGAGTGCGGACTCTTCAAGGCTCGACATAACGCACTACAAGGCCGTGACTGACGCGGAATTGAAGGCGATTGAGGCGCAGGCGAACAAGCTGGTGGACGAAGCCCATAAAATCAACATCAGGTGGATGGACAGGGGCGATGCCGAGGCGAAATACGGCATGAGCATCTATCAGGGAGGCGCCGTCCCGGGAACGGAACTCAGAATAGTCGAGGTCGAGGGCGTGGATGTTGAAGCGTGCGGTGGAACGCATCTTTCAAACACTAAAGAAGCCGGGAAAATAGTGGTGCTTTCAGCGAAAAGAATTCAGGACGGCGTAGTCAGACTGGAGTTCAAGGCGGGCGAGGCCGGCAGGATGCAGGTCGGTGCGAACGAGCAGGTGTTCAAGAATATGGTCCAAGAACTCTCTCTTTTCGAGATTGATATTGTCTCCTACAGCAAGGACGCTTTAACATCATGCGGAAAAGTGTTTTCAGTCGAGGCTTCAAAACTTCCAGATGCTGTGAAACGCTTCCAGCGGGAAACTTGCGGGATGATGGAGGCATTGCATATGGAGGAGGAAAAGATGAAGGCCAAAGACGTTGTCGACGCCTGCGAAAATCTTTTCGCATTGTGGAAGGATTTGAAGAAGAAGGCGGAGAAGCATTCTTCGGAAGCTGAGGTTGAATTCAAGAAATCATCCACTTCACAAGGTGTAGGACTCTACAAAGCGTTTTCGACCGGCCTGAACGTGAAGGCGGCGACACAGAAGGTCAAAGACTTCATCGGGGGCAAGAAGAATTCCATTGCTATACTCGTGAATACGGCCGGGGGGAAGTCCAACATCATTGTGGCAAGCAATTCCGAAGTCGATGCGAAAGATGCGGCGTCAAAACTCTCAGCCAAGCTTGGAGGGGGGGCCGGCGGAACCGCAAGGCTTTCTGTCGGCGGGGGGAGTGCGGAAGGCGCGGAAAAAGTTTTGGAAGAATTCTTCTTGTAAGATACGATTCAAGCATTCCGCCGGCACGAATAGGGAAGCTATTTTTCCAAGTATATCGTCTGTGTCGGGTAGGCGAACTCGATTTTCGCCTTCTCGAACTGTTCCTTTATCTTCTGGTTGACTTCGTTCATTACCGAAAGCCTGTTTTTGTAGTCGTCCACCCAGTACTTGTACCATATGTTGAGGCTTGAGCTCGCGAACTCGCGGAATACGACGTTCGGCTTGTACTTGTCGGACGCGCCCTCCGTCTCGGATATTATTTTTTTGACTATCTCAATGCCCTCCCTGAGTTTCGCGAGGCTCGTATCGTAGGTGAGCGTGAGCGTGCCGGACACCGCCAGATGCCTGTTGGGGCGTGAAATGTTTTCAATGTTGTTGGCGACAATCTTCGCGTTCGGGATGTAGAGTTCCGTGTTGTCCAAAGTCTTGATTCTCGTGCTCCTCAAGCCGACTTCCATAACGTCTCCAGTCACCCCGTCCAAGACTACGCGGTCCCTTATCTTGAATGGCTTGTCCAGGAATATTGCGAACGCGCCGAACGTGTTTTCGATAGTGTCTTTCGCCGCCAACGCTATCGCAAGCCCTCCGACTCCAAGCCCGGCGAGTAACGCGGTCACGTTTATCCCGAAGGTGCTCAATATTATCAAAACCCCGATTATCAGGACCGACAGCTTCAGGCCCTTGTTGATAATCGGCAGGAGCTGTTCGTCCAGTTCCGTTTCGGTTTTCGAAGTCAAAGGCTTCACATACTCTTTCACGACTATGTCTATCAGCCTTATCAAAATCCAGACCAAGTCCAGTATGACAAGTCCCGTCACGACTCCGTCGGAAATCCGCGTCATGGACGCGGGTATCGTCAAAGTCTTGAACGCGATATAAACTCCCAAGGCGAAAATCAATACGACCAAAGGCTCCTCAACCGCGTCCACCAGAAGGTCGTCAAGCCTGTTTTTCGTTTTTTTCGTTATCTTCTTCAGGCTCCGGTTTATGAAAAAATATATTATCTCGCCCAAGACTACTGATGCGAGGATTATGCCCAACGCGAGCGCGTAGTCTCCGACAGTGTTTTGGAAATACTGTCTGGTCAAAACCTCCCAGTAGTCTAACGCCATCTTATCGGTTAATTTAGGGTAAACTGTTTCATAAATAACAGCACACTCTATTGAACAATGGATTTCAGCGAAGTCAGCGGCAGGCTTGAAGGCTTGAACGCCCTCCACAACTTCCAGGCGTTGACTCGAGAGCACGCGCTATTCTTCTCAACACAAACCCCGTCGATACTGATGCTCTCGGACAAGGGAATATTCATCGGAGGCTCTGCGGCGACGAGAAACGAATACATGCACATACCTCTCGCCAAGATAATAGAATGCAGGCTCTATGGACGCTCCCTCTGGCGGAGCGTCAAGCTAGTATACGAGCTCGAGAAACAGGAAAAGGAAATCTACATCCAGCCGTTCACCGGCCACCCGACAAAACCAAAACTCGACCTGGCGGAAATGGAAAACCTGCACGACACGCTCAAACAAATACTATACGAACAGGGTGTCAGGATTTGATTTAGTGTATTATCTCTTTCACGCCAACACAGCGAAGGTCTTGCGGACTCATGTGCTCGAGATGCTCGACCAAATCCGTAACATGCTTAATGTCCGTATCACTCCCCCTCAAATATCCTGGAACACTCCTAAGTTCCTGAAGTTCACGCACCAGCCTCGACGACTCGCTGTTCCTCGACAAGGAGACGGCAATCTTGTCCGCGGTATTATCCTTTGTTCTATCATACATTTCGTCAATCAACTCAAGTTCGCTTCCACACTGATGGGAGGCCATGTAATGCGCAAACTCCTCTTTTGGGCTATAAACCTGCCCGCTGAATTCAACCCCATACTTGGAAAGACTTTTCAGAACCTTGATATGGAGGAAGGCGCGCTCGAAATCCCCTTCAAGCCTCTCATGCAACCTCTTCCGCTCCTCTATTGTTATATAATCCCTCACAGTCTCCCTATACCTCCTCTCATCCTGCGCCATCTTCAAAAAATCCCATTCCTGCGCCCTCCTAAATATTTCTGCGGAAAGCTCTCCCCGTTTGAAACCGCGAAGACGCTCTCCGTCACTGCGGACGCTTTCAAAAAACCTTCCGAGAGTATAATAGCTGTTCCTGCCGAAAACCCGCATCCTCACGTGATACAATGAATTCCTAACTGCTGCAAGTCCCGGAACCTCCTCCACTGCTGAGGCAAGAATCTTTTTCACGGCCGGCGACTTGATTTCGTCAAGACCGTACTCTTTAATCTGCTTGGCGTACTGAGAAAGCTTGTTTTCAGTAATCGTCGCGTCATTCATCTGATCCTTCAGAAGCTTTCGCTGAGACTGTGAAATCATGTTAAACTCAAACTATACTCTCGCGTGAATCTTAATAACGTCACAATCCCTCAACTCATGGTCGCGCCCGACCTTACGACCGCTCCTGCAATCAATCGCCCCCACAAAATTGCCTCCAATATCGGAGTGAATCTTGTAGGCCAGCTCAATAACGGTCGAACCCTTCGGCATCAAATGCGCGTCAGGCAAAACCCGCCCGTTCTTATCACTATACTTCTTCTCGTTCTCAACTGGATACACGCTAATGTATTCCAAAACCTCATACACTGCCTTGTCCAGACAATCCTGGACTCCGGTCGAACCATACTTTTTCAAAATATTCTCGCGCACGAACTCCAGCGCCTTCAACTGCTTCTCACCCAACCCGCCCTTAACAGTAAAATCACCCACGCCCGGCATGTAGTCTATCAAACCCTTTTCCGACGCCTCCCGCAGGGCGAGCTCGGCTTCCGCGCAAACCGGACTCAACTCATACTCGCCCTTAAGCCGCTCGAAATTCCCCTCAGTATCCAAGTCAATCTTGTTGGCCGCGATGATGATGGTCTTGCCCCGCTCCCGCAAAATCTTGGCGAACTTTTCAACATCCCCACGGCTCCAATCCAGATTATCCAGCAAGCCCGCGTCAGACAAAGCCTTCTCAACACTCTTCTCAGACACGCCAAGACCCGAAAGCTTCTCAGACAACAATGACACCATCTTCCCGCTCTCATGCTGGGCTCTGCCCTTGACCGCCTTCCAATTCCGCTCGATAATGTCTGCAAACCACAAGTTCACTTCATCCTCCAAAAAAACAATGTCTTTGGCGGGGTCATGCCCATTCGAAGGCTCTCCCAACTCGTTGGTCCTCCCGGATATGTCGACGACGTGAATCAGAGCCGACGCCTGCCTCAAGTCGTCCAAAAACTGGTTGCCCAAACCCTTCCCCTCATGAGCCCCGGGAACAAGGCCTGCGACATCAATCAACTTGACAGGGATAAAACGGACGCCGTCCCTGCACAATGAATTGTTCGGATTGCACGTGACGCCCAAATCCCGGCACGGACACTTCCCGCGGACGTAGCCCACCCCGATATTCGCCTTGACTGTCGTGAACGGGAAATTCGCGACCTCGGCATCGCTCAAAGTAAGCGACTTGAAAAAAGTCGACTTCCCGACATTCGGCTTTCCAACAACACCAACATCCATCCTGCGAAAATCACCAGGCCTTCAACAATATTAAAAAAGATATAATGACGAAAAACACGAAGCCTACAGCGAAAACCTTCACATCAAAACTAGAGGTGTACGGAACCTTAAAACTATACACCCTCCCGCTGCTCGTCGAACACGCGAGCGTAGTGTTGGTCAAAACAACGCCAAGAGGCGTGCCGTCAACCTTCATCGACTTCTTCAAAACCCCGTCCAAATCGTAAATCCTTAAAACGCCGTTCCTATCCCCTGCCATAACGCCGGTTTTTGAAAGACCTGTCGCGACAATACTGTCACTATGATTCTTGCGGAAAACAAGCTCCCCCCCAAAACCCAAAAGAGTCATGCCGCCTTCACGGTCGCCCAAAGAAACATGCGGGAAATTCAAGTCGACAACACCCACGACGCCCCCAACACTCTTAGACCAGGCAAGATTAAGCCGGCTGTCGTAGAAATACACGACACCCCTGTTGTTAACCAAAACCAGGTGGTCGTCCTCAACATCAAAAGACCTTATAAAACCGTCCAAAACCCGTTCGACAACAATATTCCCCGACCCGTCCAGAAGATAAATGTTTTCATCAGACACGACTAGCACGCCCTCACTCCAGTCCCTAACCGCCAGAACATACCCCGGACTCTTGAAACTCCAGGAAAGCCCGCCATCCCAGCCGTAAAAAAAAGTGTTGCCGTTGCTTGCGCCAAGCAGGACTCCATCCTCCGTCGCATCCAAACCCTGCTGATACACCACTACTGCGGGAACTTCCGCGAAAAACCTTATGCCACCCTGATGGTCAAACACGTAGACGCCGCCATCTCCTGTTGCGACAATCAAGCCCCCCCCAAAATGCCTCATGGAAGAAATAAAGTCGGGAAAAACATGGCTCCAGACTGCGATGCCGTTCCAATCCAAGGCCGAAACCCTGTTCCTCGATGAAGCGTAAAAAAACCGTCCGTCATAATCCAAAAACTCGACTCTATCATCGAAACCGTAAATCCAGCTCGCATTACCCTGCCCAAGACAGAATACTGGGGAAAAAACCATTAAAACCAATAT